>JBDLSS010000205.1:0-4230 GCA_039799345.1 Pseudomonadota bacterium | reverse complement strand
CCACGCACTTCGATAATATTTTCTCCAAGATGCAGGCGATAACCGCCCTTGTGAAAATCGGCGCGAATTTGAAGTTGAGTTTCGCCATCTAAGAAACACACAATATGATGATTGCCTTCATTCAACCGCCAGCCCGTGGTTAAATGCCAAGGTGAATAGGGATCACCCGACGATGGCGCGGCAGCTTTGGCTTCTTGTTCACGGCGCAATAACACTTCTAAACAGGCAATTGCCAGCACTTTTTCAGAAACGCCCTGCACACTAGGAAATAGGTCATTGTGATAACGCCCAATAAAACCCGTGTCCACATCACCACGCACATAAGCAGGATGCGCCACCGTGGTTGCTAGAAAATCTAAATTCGTGGTCACACCCACAATTTGATATTCCGCCAAAGCCGCCCGTAAACGCCGCAATGCACCCGCCCGATCCGTATCCCACACAATCAGTTTTGCAATCATCGGGTCATAATGCACGGTGACAGCATCGCCTTCGCGCACACCCGTATCAATCCGTACATGCGCACTTTCCGTAGGCGTGCGTAAATGTTTCAGTCGCCCCGTGGCAGGCAAGAAATTATTATTCGGGTCTTCCGCATAAACCCGCGCTTCTAACGCATGTCCGCTGATGACTAAATCCGCTTGTTTACACGGCAAAGGCTGCCCCGCCGCGACTTGCAATTGCCACGCAACTAAATCTTGTCCCGTAATCATTTCGGTCACAGGATGTTCGACTTGTAAGCGGGTATTCATTTCCATAAAGAAAAACTCGCCCGTTTCATCAAACAAAAATTCGACTGTGCCCGCGCCCACATAATTAATCGCACGCGCCGCCGCACAAGCCGCTTCACCCATTTTGATGCGAATTTCTTCAGGGAAATGTGGAGCAGGTGCTTCTTCCAACACTTTTTGGTGGCGACGTTGAATCGAACAATCGCGCTCGAATAAATACACGGCATTGCCAAAGGTATCGGCAAACACTTGGATTTCGATGTGGCGCGGCTTGGTGAGATATTTTTCCACTAACATCCGATCATCGCCAAAACCCGACAAGGCTTCACGTTTGGCGGCGGCGAGTCCTGCATCGAATTCTTCAGCATTCCACAGAGTTCTCATGCCTTTGCCGCCACCACCCGCAGTGGCTTTGAGCAACACGGGATAACCGATTTTTTCTGCGGCGGCGCGTAACACTTCGGGATTTTGGTCGTCGCCATGATAGCCTTGAATTAAGGGCACATTGGCGTTTTCCATGATTTTCTTTGCCGCACTTTTTGAACCCATCGCGGAAATAGCGGCGGCGGGTGGCCCAATAAATACGATGCCTGATTCGGCGCAGGCGGTGGCAAAAGCGGCATTTTCAGAGAGAAATCCATAGCCGGGGTGCACGGCTTGTGCGCCGCTTTGTTTGGCAATGGCGAGGATTTTATCAGCACAAAGATAGCTTTCGCGGGCGGGGGCTGCCCCGATATGAAAGGCTTCGTCTGCCATCGCGACGTGCATCGCTTGTGCGTCGGCATCGGAATACACGGCAACGGTGCGAATGCCCAATTTACGGGCGGTACGAATCACGCGACACGCGATTTCGCCGCGATTCGCGATTAAGATTTTATCAAACATAGTTTCCCTTCCATCCAGATGTTGTGGTTTATAAGAGGTTCTGGAGGATTTTATTGTAGCGGAATTTTACGGGAAACGAATAGGTAAAACTGAGCACGAAGCTACGGGATTTTTAATGCTTTTTTGCAGGAGGATTAAAAATTAAAGGTTATAGTTATATACTTACCATAACCTTAGGGCGTGTCATTAATTAAGTTGTAACAGAAAGTAGCCCGTTTAAAAACCTTTAAAGAAGCCCCCAACCCTCTAAAGGGGGCTAAACACAAACAAGTTATGTAATGTTTAATGTTTTAGGGGGACGCAGTTAAAACTTAATTGATGACACGCCCTAGGCGAACGGCTTGCAAATAATAATTTAAAATAAGAGTTTAACCCTTGCCGCGTGTACGGGTTTTATGCGGACTGTGTTTTTTAGATTCAAATACTTTTTCCATATATTCAATCAAGGGGCTGGCAATATCCAACTCGGTAGTTTTTTCAATGCCTTCCAAACCTGGTGAAGAATTGACTTCTAAAATAACCGAACCATTGTTGGTGCGTAACATGTCCACGCCTGCCACATTCAGCCCGACAATTTTCGCGGCTTGCACTGCCATCGCGCGTTCTTCTGGAGTAATTCGCACCATGCTTGCAGTGCCGCCTCGGTGCAAATTAGAGCGAAATTCGCCATCTTTGGCTTGGCGCAACATGGCTGCCACCACTTTATCCCCAATCACAAAGCAGCGAATATCCATCCCTCGCGCTTCTTTTACAAATTCTTGAGCCAAAAAGTGCACATTTAAGCCGCGAAATGCGTCAATCACGCTTTTAGCGGCTTGTTCGGTTTCGACCAGCACCACGCCTTTGCCTTGCGTACCTTCAAGTAATTTTAAAATTAAAGGTGCGCCGCCGACTAAAGCAATTAAATCTTCAGTGTCATCGGGAGAATGGGCGAAACTAGTCATCGGCATTCCAATGCCCTTGCGTGCTAATAATTGCAAACAACGCAATTTATCGCGGGAACGACTGATGGCGACCGATTCATTCAAGCAAAATACGCCCATCATTTCAAATTGTCGTACTACGGCAGTGCCATAAAAAGTAATTGATGCCCCAATTCGCGGAATCACCGCATCAATATCACTGAGTGATTGCCCACGATAATGAATATCAGGATGATTTGCGGTGATATTCATATAACAGCGTAGCGGGTTGATAACTGAAACTTCATGCCCGCGCTGTTGTGCGGCTTCGACCAAACGCGAGGTTGAATACAGTTTAGAATTGCGGGATAAGATGGCAATTTTCATACAGATTCCTTAAGCATAAAGCATCGTTAGTAGTGCATGAAAAAATGTTTAATACGGCTTATTATAAAGAAATTTTTTGTGCAATGCGCTTTGAGAACGCAGCATCGGGATTTTTTATAGACACAAGGCGGCGCGAAAATGCAATAAACGCCGTGAATTGCTGAGTAAAGTTTAGCAATTTTTGGAGTTTGAGGGAATTTAAGCAAGTAAGATAGGTGTTTTTAGCGAGGCTAAAAAATTAAAACGATATTTAGGGAAAATCTGAGTTTGAAACGAAAGGAGTTTTATGCTGGATTACGATGGCTATGTAGCTCGCTTGCTACATATTTTCTACATGGGAGAAAAAAGTGAAGATTTTCTTAACAAGAATGGTGGGTCGTGTGCGGTTCGAACGCACGACCACCGGATTAAAAGTCCGATGCTCTACCGGCTGAGCTAACGACCCATCGCGTTAAGAAGTCGCCATTATACGAACTTATTTCAAAAATGCAAGCAAATTATGTGAATAAATTTTATGATGAGTCCTGAGAATCGGCTATCAATTTGATTTAAAAATATTAGCAGTTACGCAGTTTAATCAGTAACTGCTTGATTTTACTGGAAATGCGATTGTGCAGTGCACAATATTAACTCATTGTAAATAAAGAAATTCGTGTTTCAACTGCGTAATTTCTAAATATTTAAAGGAAAGTTATTTTAAGGCGCACAAAATTCTTGTTAGAATGCGGTGCTTGGTTATAACCAAAGGATAATTAAGATGTCAAAGCCAATTTATATCATTATTGAAAAGCGCACTGATACCGCCTTAGCTGAAGAGGTGAATAAAAAAATTCGAGAAGGCTATGTTCCACACGGCAATCTTGTGATTTGTGCAGACCAAGCAGGCTTTACCCAGAGTTATGCGCAGGCTTTATTATTGAGAGCGCAACCTGCCGCAGCCCCAGCTAAACCCAAAGCTTAAGTTTTAGGCGAGTCAATTTATAACAGCGTTTAACTTAAACAGAAATGCAGCAAATGAATGATAAAGTGTTATGAATGCTTCTGGGGTGATTTCTGAGTGATGAAATCGCCCCTTCATTCTTTTTAAAGCGGCTCATCGTGTGCGTAAACTGATCCACAATTTTCGTAACGGCGTGACGCGCACCGCATGTTTAAACAACTGATAACCATCTTGTTCTAATTCTTGCAAGGTGGTAATCGAAAGTTGAATTCTTATCCGTCCTGCACGCTGATTTTCGTAATCCACGAGCGGTAATTGCGTCAGTGCTTTGCTGTAATATTTATGGATGCGTGTGGCTTGATAGGCAAAAATTGCCTGAATTTTT
>JBDLSS010000204.1:0-9774 GCA_039799345.1 Pseudomonadota bacterium | reverse complement strand
TTTAAACGCGCTACTTTCTGTCAAAACCTAATTGATGACTCGCCCTAAGTTAGTGTAGTACATTGCAAAATTAAATTTCAAATAAAATCATGTGGTTAATCATTAAACTGCGTAACTTTTAGAAATCTCGTGGTGTCTAGTTTGTATTTTTCAGTAAGCTTTTTTCCCGTAAAGGGATAAACCATTTACAAAAACCATCGAGATTGCAGAATAGATGAAGTATATTAATCACAGTTGCACCTTTGAGCGTTTGGAATGGTGCATTTGCTGATGCCATTCCATTTTACCTTTTAAGTACAACTCTTTATCATTAATTATTGCGTCGTACTCAGGTTCACCTAAGGTTTATGACACACCTCTCAAAGAAGAACTCAATAATGCACTATGTTCTACGTTTCACTGATCCCCTTGCCCAACGCTCGGAACACAGCGGACGCAAGGGTGCTAATCTAGCAGGTTTAACCCAAAATCATCTTCCTGTACCCACAGGTTTTATTGTCACCACCGAAGCCTATCGCAGTTTTATCGCGCCAGAACAACGCATACTTGCCTCGGTTACACAATGGAATTTTGGTCTGCCCGAAGTAATTCGTAAACGTAGTGCAGAACTTCATGCCAATCTAACCGCTTTAGAACTGCCCACTGTCGTGATCGCAGCGGTGACTGAAGTCCTTGCCGAATATTCTCCACAACAAGCTTTTGCGGTACGCGCTTCACCTGTTGTGGATGATTTTCTGGGTTCTAGCTTTGCAGGAAAATACGCAAGTTATTTAAACTGTCACGGCAGCGCGGCCGTACTCAAACATATCAAACACTGTTTTATTTCTTTGTGGCAAGATCGCGCTATCACTTATCGCAATCATCATCAGCTTTCACAGCAAGAAGTGACGATTGCAGTCGTAGTGCAAGCGATGTTAAATACAGAAGTAGCAGGCGTAGGTTTTAGCGTCAATCCTGTTAATGGAGAATTGCACCAAACCGTGGTGGATGCGAATTATGGTTTAGGTCATGTTTTAGGCGATGCTACCCATGAAGCAGATCGTTGGGTGCTGCACAAAAACAGTGGTGAAATTCTCAGTGCACATATCAGCAAGAAAACCTTACAACTCACCACCACCAGCAGCGATGGCACGATAGAAGAAGTATTGAGCGACGGACAAGCAAACATGCCCTGCTTAACCCCGCATCAATTACAAAATTTAAATCAATTATTAGTTCAAATTGAAACCCAATACGGTTTTCCACAAGAAATCGAATGGGGTTGGTGTGACGGACAATTTTATTGTTTACAAACACGTCCTATCACCACTTTACCACCACATTGGACACGCGACGAAGCTTGTGCACGTTTCCCCAATGTGATTACCCCTTTAGCGTGGGATTTCATCAATCCGTTATTTCACAATTCGCTACATTATTCTTTTCATTTAATGAATTATCCGCCGTTTCAAGGGCAATGGTTTGATGTGCATGATCATTATTTATACGGCAATCAAAATGCGGTAGAAATTTATACCCAAGGCATGCCCTTTAAAATTAAGTCGTTAGACGATTTGAAAGCCCATTTTCCGCTGTTGTATGAAAATTTCCGCTGGATGCAGGAGTTGCCTAACCAATATTTATATTTGCTGGATAATTATCTGGTGAATTTGGGTGAACTGGCGCGAGAACCTTTGCTAGAAAAAAGTCAGGCTGAACTGTGGCAGTTTATAAATCGGGTACAGCATTTGGGACGGGAATACTTCCGCCCCAATCTGGCAATTTATTTGACCTGTGACTTGTTGAAAGCACACCTATTACAACTGTTGCAATGTGAATTTAGCAAAACTGAAAGCCTCTGTATATTCGATAAGTTATTAGGCAATCTTGAAACTAAATCCCAAGAAATCGAAAATCATTTATTCAAATTGGCGCGTTATCTGCGGGCGCAACCTGAATTATCCCTACTTTTACAACAAACCCCGTCGCGAGAAATTATTACCCGTGATTTACTGGCTGAATTTCCAAAATTTTCCCAACAACTGCAACAATTTTTAAAAACTCACGGACATCGCGAAATTGATTTAGACCCTTATCATCCGACTTTTATCGATGCACCGTGGAGAGTATTGGATGATTTGCGTCTGCGAGTGCACAGCCCGCTGCTTGACTTAGCACCCATGACTGAGGCGCGTTTACAGCAGGGAGAACATGCTTTATTTTTACGACTTCCCTTGGATTTGCATTTCTTTTTTCACGAAATGATTCGGCTCACCCAACTTTATACGCGCTTGGCAGATTTGGTGCATTATCAAACCACGCGCTGGATTGTACCCTTACGGTGTGGGGTGCTCAGTTTGGGGAAAATATTGCAAACTCAAGGGATTATACATGAGGCAAGTGATGTATTTTTTGCCCATTTACTGGACTTAGAAGACGCTGTACAACGCAATTCACCGCGTGTTTGGACGCAATTGGCTGAGCACATTGAGATAGAAAAACAGGCTTATTTTGAAGACAAGCAGCAAACACCCATGTGGGTGTTGGGTGGTAATCATGATGAGTTTTCACACAAGGATAATTTAAGTGGCAGTGCAGACAGCGGCGGCATAATAGAAGGCATCGTATTTCTAGTGCGTCATGTTGATGATTTCGCCCTATTCCCACGCGGTGCAATTTTAGTGACGCGTAATACTTATTCAGCTTGGATGCCTTTGCTTTACAGTGCGGCGGCTGTGGTGACGGAAGGGGGTAGTCCCTTATCTTATTCTGCCATCATGGCACGTAAATTAGGTATTCCTGCCGTCAGTGGGATACGTGAGGCATTCAATTGCTTAAAAACAGGGATGCGGGTGCGAGTGAATGGAGATAGAGGGTTCGTCGAAATTATCTAATCTGAGTTCGATCAAACACAGAGCAAGCAGTGAAACGTAAGGTGTATAAGCATCATGTCATACGCCTCTATTAACGGGCTTAATATCCATAAAAAAAGCCCCAAACCATCACCACGTTTGGGGCTTTTTGTTTTAGAGCAGTTACTTAGTGGCTCACTGCGCCTTCAGCCCCGATACCCGTTTGACAACGAATATTCTGTGCTTCAAACGCATCCTTATCGACTTGAGCGCGTGCACTCTTGTCGGTGATGGAGAAGAACCAAATCGCGACAAATCCCAGCGTCATTGAGAAAATCGTGGGATATTTATATTGAATCAGTGCAGAACCTTTGGGGAAACCGAGGGTTTCTTCCCAAATCGTAGGACCAATAATCATTAATGCCACGGCACTGATTAAGCCCACAAAGCCACCAATAAATGCGCCGCGCGTGGTCAATTTTGACCAGTAAACCGACAGCAATAACACGGGGAAGTTTGCGCTGGCGGCAACGTTGAAGGCGAGGAACACCATGAAGCCGACGTTTTGCTTTTCAAACTGAATGCCGAGAATAATCGCTAAAATGCCTAAAGCAAAAGTCGCATATTTAGAAACTTTCATTTCATCCGCTTCATTGGCACGACCACGTCTAAACACGTTGGCATATAAGTCGTGAGAAACTGAAGTTGCGCCTGCCAAAGTTAAGCCTGAAACCACGGCTAAAATCGTGGCGAAGGCAACCGCAGAAATAAAGCCTAAGAAAATATCACCGCCAACCGCATGAGCTAAGTGCACAGCGGGCATGTTACCGCCCCCTTTTAACGTGCCCTTGGCTGCGTCTGCAAGGTATTCAGGATTGGTGGACACCATCACGATTGCACCAAAGCCAATCACGAAAATCAGCAGGTAGAAATAGCCAATAAAGCCTGTGGCATAAAGCACGGATTTACGGGCTTCTTTTGCGTCAGAGACGGTAAAGAAACGCATTAAAATGTGCGGTAAACCTGCCGTCCCAAACATCCAGCCCAGCCCCATTGAAATAGTGGATAAAGGGTCAGAGACTAAACCGCCGGGGGCGAGAATCGCGAGTTTATCTTTATGAACCACGGTGGCTTGGGTGAATAAGGCTTCAAAGCTGAAGCCGTATTTATACATCACCATGAATGCCATAAAGGTTGCGCCTGAAAGCAATAACACCGCTTTGGTGATTTGTACCCAAGTCGTTGCCAACATGCCGCCAAAAGTGACGTATAAAATCATCAACACGCCCACCAGCACCACCGCAATCCAATATTCCAAGCCGAACAATAATTGGATTAATTGCCCTGCACCCACCATTTGTGCAATCAGATATAACAATACCGTGACTAAAGAACCGCACGCTGCCATCGAGCGAATTGGCGTGGGTTCTAAACGGTAAGTGACTACGTCTGCAAAAGTATATTTGCCTAAATTACGCAGTTGTTCTGCCATCAAAAACATCACGATGGGCCAGCCCACCAAGCCGCTGATAGAGAAAATTAAGCCGTCATAACCTTTGTTATAGACCATCGCGGAGAAGCCCAAAAATGAAGCGGCGGACATGAAGTCGCCCGCAATCGCTAAACCATTTTGAAAGCCTGTAATTCCGCCGCCTGCGGTGTAAAAATCTTTGGCAGTTTTGGTGCGTTTGGCTGCCCAGTAGGTAATTCCTAAAGTCCCACCCACAAACACTAAAAACATCAAAATGGCAGAGAGATTAACCCCTTGCTTTTGAACTTGTCCTAAATCGCCACCTGCGCCAAATACGGTGCTGACAGAAAGCAATAAGGCGGTGATTAATCCGAATAAAGTAATATTCCGCATTATTGCACGTCCTTTTTGATTTCGCGGGTCAGGTCGTCAAACGTGCCATTGGCACGCCAAGTATAAATTCCTGTGAGAATGAAGGCACTCAAAATCACCAAAACACCTAAAGGAATGCCGATGGTAATAATGGAATTGTCCGCAATTGGGGTTTTGAGCACATCTTTACGAAATGCGACCAGCAGGATAAATCCATAATAAATCGCACACATCACAAACGTTAGTATCCAAGAAAATACCGTGCGCTTTGCCAGCAGCTCACGGTATTTAGGATGCTGTTTTACTTTGCTCACCATATCAGGCTGCATAATAAACTCCCTCTAAAAAACATAATATTTTTATAGTGCTCCTTAATCCAGATAAACTAGCCAAATATAGCTTATTCGCACGGTATTAGAGCGGCATAGATATTCAAGGGAGAGGCTATTTTTGTCAAGCTTTATTCTGAGGGTATAAACAAATAAAAACCCCCAAACAATCAATATTGACGTTTGGGGGTTTTAAACATTAATTCACGCAGTGTGAATTAATGAGTACGACAAGTTAGAGCTTAGTGGTCAACTGCACCATCAGCACCGATACCCGTTTGGCAACGAATGTCTTGTGCTTCAAAGCCTGCGATGTCTTCTTTAGCACGCGCACTGCTGTCGGTGATTGAGAAGAACCAAATTGAAATAAAGCCTGCTGCCATTGAGAAGATTGCAGGGAATTTATATTGGAAGGGTGCAGAGCCTTTCGCAAAGCCCAAGGTATCTTCCCACACGGTAGGTCCGATAATGACTAAAGTTAATGCGGTAATTAAGCCCACAAAGCCGCCAATGAATGCGCCGCGTGTGGTTAATTTTGACCAGTAAATAGACAACAATAACACAGGGAAGTTTGCACTGGCTGCAACGGTGAAGGCTAAGTACACCATGAAGGCGACGTTTTGCTTTTCAAATTGAATACCGAGAATAATTGCTAAAATCCCTAAAGCAATGGTTGCCATTTTAGAAACACGCATTTCTTGTGCTTCGTCTACACGACCACGTCTAAATACATTGGCATACAAGTCATGAGAAACTGCGGATGCGCCTGCTAAGGTTAAGCCTGAAACTACCGCCAGAATTGTTGCAAACGCAACGGCTGAGATAAAGCCTAAGAAAATATCGCCACCCACGGCATGAGCTAAGTGAATTGCGGGCATGTTGCCACCGCCTTTCAATTTACCAGCAACAAAATCACTGAAGTAGGTAGGATTGGTAGATACTAACAGGATTGCACCGAAGCCAATGATGAAGGTTAAAATGTAGAAGTAACCAATAAAGCCTGTGGCATAGAACACTGATTTACGGGCTTCTTTTGCGTCAGAGACGGTGAAGAAACGCATCAAAATGTGGGGTAAACCTGCCGTACCAAACATTAAGCCTAAGCCTAAAGAAATTGCAGATAAAGGATCAGTCACTAAACCGCCTGGTCCCATAATCGCGTCATGTTTCTTATGGATTGCCACAGCTTTGGTGAATAAGGCTTCAAAACTGAAACCGACTTCTTTCAATACCATGATGGCCATGAAGGTTGCGCCCGTCAGCAATAAGATTGCTTTAATAATTTGCACCCAAGTGGTGGCTAACATGCCGCCGAAGGTAACATAAAGAATCATTAACACGCCGACCAGAACCACTGCCATCCAGTATTCTAAACCGAATAATAATTGAATTAATTGACCTGCACCCACCATTTGTGCGATGAGGTATAACAACACGGTCACTAAAGAACCGCAAGCTGCCATAGAACGGATGGGGGTTTGACCGAGGCGGTAAGAAGCGACGTCAGCAAAGGTGTATTTACCTAAGTTTCTTAATTGTTCTGCAACCATGAACAGAATCACAGGCCAGCCGACTAACCAGCCGATTGAGAAGATTAAGCCGTCATAACCGCTACCATACACTAAGCCTGAAATTCCTAAGAAGGATGCAGCAGACATGTAGTCACCAGCAATGGCTAAGCCGTTTTGGAAGCCCGTGATGCCACCACCTGCGGTGTAGAAGTCTTTTGCAGTTTTGGTACGTTGGGCAGCCCAGTAGGTGATTCCTAAAGTACCGCTCACAAATAACAAGAACATTAAAATTGCAGACATATTCAATTCTTGTTTTTGAACTTGTCCTAAATCAACGCCTGCACCAATAACGACACTTGCAGACAATAATAACGTGGTGATAATTCCGAATAAAGTCAGATTCCGCATTATTGAACATCCTTCTTGATTTCTCTGGTCAGGTCGTCAAATGTTCCATTTGCACGCCACGTATAAATCCCTGTTAAGAGGAAGGCACTTAAAATAACGACTACGCCAAGCGGAATACCGATGGTGATAATTGAACCATCTGCAATAGGCGTTTTGAGGAATTCTTTGTTAAACGCCACTAAGAGAATGAACCCATAATAAATTGAGCACATAATGATGGTTAGTATCCAAGAAAATATCGTACGTTTGGCAAGCAGCTCACGATATTTAGGATGATTTTTAACTTTGCTCACCATATCTGGTTGCATGTTAGGACTCCTTTGTTGATATGAAGGTGTTTTTATAAGAGTAGAGTTTTTTATTACAATCGTTTAGGGTAAGTAAAAGCTCCTCCTTTTGACAGTCATTCCCCGCCTGTTGCATGAATCGAGTCTTAGGGGAAGGATACTGTATTATCTTATTGCACCGTACAAGCCTAAAAACTATTGGGCAATAAACGATAACTGACGAATAATCATGTGTGTCAAGATTACAATATTTTTTGCGAGATTGACAGCATTAATCTATGGAAGACACGCCTTTCTTTGAGACAAAAAATTTATAATTCAAACACAAAAGTATACTTGATGAAGAATGCAGTGCTGAATGATAAATTCAGCAACAAAATTTTACAAGCTTGAAACTAAGGGGGGATATGGCTAACTAAATATTTACTTTAAAAACTGGAGGGAAGTTATTGCGAATAAGAAATATGGTGGAGAGGGTGGGATTCGAACCCACGGAAGGGGTAAGCCTTCAACGGTTTTCAAGACCGCCGCATTCGACCACTCTGCCACCTCTCCGAGAGCGTCAAGAGTTGAAATTATCGCTGAATTTGCGATTGAAAGCAAGTCAAAATTTTTAGCATGCTTGCAATATCTCTACATATCGGCATTAATCTCTTTAAATACCTTTGTTGTTACTTGATGTTCCGATAAATAGTCTCACTCCTTGTGAGCATATCGTATAGCTGCTATTGAGAGAGAAACAAAACGTATAGCCATAAGAACTTTATAAATTATATTCACTAGGGCGAGTCATCAATTAGGTTTTAACAGAAAGTAGCGCGTTTAAAAACCTTTAAAAAAGACCCCAACCTTCTAAACGAGGCTAAACACAAACAAGTTATTTAATGTTTAATATTTAAAGTCCCCTTTAGGGGATTTAGGGGCTGGTTTTAAGGTTTAACCCTCTTTAAGGGAGTTGGGGCGCAGTTAAAACCGAATTGATGACACGCCCTAAGGGTATTGCACAAAATCTGCTGCATGAAAACATTGAAGAACTGAACCTCATTAAAGCCTGAAAAAATGCGGTGATAAACCCTAAAAATTTTAGTTTTGACTTGCTTTTTTCGGAATTTAATCACACTATTTGCAACCTTGTTAAAATGAACCTGAGTGGAGTTTTGGATGCGGTTGACCACCCTTGCTGGAGAAATATTTGACACCTATGTTGTGGGCGATGAACAAGCAACGAAAGGGATATTAATTATTCATGATTGGTGGGGACTGCTTGCTTATAATCGCGAGTGGGCGGATGAATTTGCAAAGCTTGGTTATCGGGCAATGGTGATTGATTTATACGATGGGCATCACCCTGATGATATTAAAGCAGCGGGCGATTATGTACGACATTTAGATCAATCGATCGCAGATCGTAAATTAAGCACTGCCTTGCACGCGCTGCAAATACCAAAACGCAAAGTTGCAGTTTTGGGTTGGTCTTTTGGGGGAGTACAAGCACAACATGTTGCGCTGCAACTTCCTGATTTCGTGCAAGCCTTAGTGTTTTTCTATTGTCGAGTGTTGCTGGATAAACATAGCATCGCCCTACTAACCGCGCCGACGTTAGCTTTTTTCTCTGAAACCGAAAGCACTTGGCCCGATAAACAAGCCGCCTTAGAAGATGTGATGCTAGAAGCAGAAAAAGTTTTAGAATGTTATAGTTACGATGCAGATCATGGCTTCGCTCATCCAGAGAGCCTGCGCTATGATGCCGATGCCACCGAAAATACGTGGCGTGTCACCGTCAACTTTTTGAATAAATATCTCGCATGAAACCCATTCCTTTGATTCGTAAAAGTTTATTAAGTATTTGTGTATTAAGTCATTTAGGTTGCTCTGCAAATTCATCAATTACCGAAGCTCCTCATAAACCACAAGTACGCGCTACGATGTTGGCAGCCACTGAAATGCGTTCCGTGGCAAATCTAACAAAGACTGCAAGTCCTGATGTTGCCGCAACCATGCCCGAATTTTTATCAGGGCTTCGCAATCAACCCGCTGTCATCGGTGGCATTGCCAGCGTTGCATTGAATAGTCGCAGTGCAACACCACCTCATATATTATATGAGCAACGCCGCGTTTTGGTGTTGCGTGAAAGTCAACAATGGTGGGCTTTTGTTGGTATTGCGCTGAGTGCGAAAGCAGGTACGCATCACCTTGTGGATCAAGACACGGGCGAAACTTACAATTTCATGGTGCAGGCAAAAAATTATCCTGCTCAACATATCACAGTGAAAAATCAGCGACATGTGAATCCCAATGCTGAAGATTTACAACGTATTCAACAAGAAACCCAACAAATTCAAGCAGCTTTAGCAACACCGTGGCGTGCAACCGATATTTCACCACTGCCTTTGGAGAAGCCTGTGGCGGGTGGTTTTAGCAGTCCCTTTGGTTTGCAACGTTTTTTCAATGGACAGCCACGTAAACCGCACAGTGGTTTAGATATTTCCGCGCCACAAGGGGCAGAAATCCACGCACCCATGGAGGGCATTGTGGTAAATACGGGCGATTATTTTTTTAATGGCA
>JBDLSS010000203.1:0-5764 GCA_039799345.1 Pseudomonadota bacterium | reverse complement strand
ATTTATAGAACATTAGGTTAAGCTACTTTTTACTTTTTCTTTTTGAGGCTGTTAGAAAAAACTCAGTAGGCTGTACACTTTTTCTTAAGAGCCGCATAACTTGTTGCATAGTCTGTTTTATAATGTTTTATCAAATAGTTCTAATTCAGTCAAAATATAACTATTGACTTTCATAATGATTTAAGCCCGCAGACAAGCATTCTAAATCGCCATTTTCCGAAAAAATATATTCCGCTGTAGGACTGCGCCACTTATTTTGGCTGCAAACAAAAAGGATTTTTGTGCTCATTTAAGTAAAGTAATGATCTTTCCAATTATGTAGGAATTATAAGTTTAATCTATCACTATTCGCTTTAAAAATCCCGTCAACCTGTTTAATCTTAACCACATATTACCCCCATTATTTGACCACACGGATTAAACTCAAGATGTCTTCCTATTTTATTGGTTTAATGTCAGGCACTAGCGTTGACGCAATCGATACCGCCCTGATCAGCTTTGATGCGGATAAAATTCACTTACACCACAGCTATCGTCATGAGTTTCCTTCGGTAATTCGTAGCGAATTATTAATGATTAGCCAAGAAAGCCGCGAATTCACCCCCTTGCATCGCATTGCTTTTTTAGACATTCACCTCGCCAAACTTTATGCAGAAAGCGTACAGAAATTATTACGTCAAGTTAATATAAGCCCCAATAAAATCACCGCCATTGGATGCCACGGGCAAACCATCGTGCACAGCCCCGACAGTAAACCACCCTACACTTGGCAACTCGGTGATCCCAATACGCTCGCAGAATTAACAGGGATTACCACCGTCGCAGATTTTCGGCGACGTGACCTGGCTGCGGGTGGACAAGGTGCGCCACTTGCCCCCGCCTGTCATCAAGCTTTGTTTCAAAGTCCCACTGAAAATCGCGTAGTGCTCAATATTGGCGGCATTGCCAATATCACCGTATTACCCGCCGACACTCAACAAGCCGTGATTGGATTTGATACGGGTGTAGGCAATGCTTTATTAGACGCATGGTGTTTGAAACATCGAGCGCAACGTTATGATTACGAAGGGCAATGGGCAAACAGTGGCATTGTACAAACCCAATTACTCAGCGATTTACTTAACGATCCCTATTTTTCCCGCCCTGCCCCGAAAAGCACGGGGCGTGATTATTTTAATATCAATTGGTTAAATTCCTATCTAGGTTTGCAAAACTATCGCCCTGAAGATGTGCAAGCCACCTTGCTCGCGTTGACAGTCGAAAGCATTGCCATTGCTGTCCACGCTTATCAACCACAACGCTTGATTGTTTGCGGCGGAGGCACACATAACCTTAGTTTAATGCAAGGTTTGGCACAGGCTTTGCCAAATTGTAGCGTCGAGTCGAGCATGGTGTTTGGCATTGATCCCGATTGGATTGAAGCGATTTGTTTTGCATGGTTGGCGCGGCAAACCATCAATCGCCAAACTGGGAATTTACCCAGTGTCACAGGGGCAAATCATGCCACAATTTTGGGGGGGATTTATTACGGATGTTGAAAATTCGCACATCCAGCATAAAACAGCTATGCTATAAACAAGTTCAATAAATCAAGGGAGAACAACAAGATGTTTTCCAAATTATCACCTTCTGTTAATACAAATGCGACGCAGGAAATCGCGCCCAATGGGCATGCTGAAAATTTCTTGCCTGCCTTGGCATTGGGTTCAGATGCGCATTACTCCCGTTTGGGCAATGATTTAAGTATTAAAGTAGCAGGCGAGAAATTCGTCGTTACCGATTATTTTCTGCATCCCGCGCCATTGAAAACCGCGCAGGGCGAAACGCTCAGTGTGGACAAGGTACAAGCGCAATTGTTGCCCGCCCCCGTGATGCTTGCCGACAATAGTCATAATTTACCTTTGGAAAAAATCGGCACGGTTAGCGTATTGCTCAAGCAACCTGTTGAAGCCAAAGGTTTAGACGGCGCGGTGCGCTTGTTAAAACAAGGTGATGCGGTGTATTTACACGATACCATCACCACACCTGTGGGCGGCTATCTTAAAATCACTTTACAAGATGGTACGGTGTTCCAACTCGGCCCTTTGTCGCGAGCCACTTTAGATAAATATTCCTACGATCCCAATCATGTCAATGCAGGCGGACATTTTGAAACCACGGTTGCAGCGGGGGTATTTCGCTTTGTCAGTGGCAAAATCAGCGGTAATAATCAAGGGCAGCACACTTTAATTAAAACCCCGTCGGCGGTGATTGGGATTCGTGGCAGTGAATTAGACATTCACGTCAAGACCGATGGTTCAGTGGTGGTGGTGCACAGCTCGGGTTTTGTCGATGTCACTCCGTCTTATCATCCTGAACAACATTTATCTTTATTTGAACATGGCACGACGGTTTATATTCCTGGGGACGCGAGCAGTGCGCCCACGGTGGGCATCAGTGCCCCGCAGTTTATCCAAGAATTTCGTAATCAATTATTGCCCAATAATCCTTACGCGCCCATGCCTTCGGGAGCTGATGCCTTAAGACATGAAGGGCATGGTTTTGACGGTGATCCGAATAGACCGCCGCCCTTGCCGGGTGAAGAGCGTTTCGGACATGGGCAACGCGGTGAAGGGAAAGAGCCGCCGCCTCCTGGCAGTCGTCCCGCAGAAATTATGGAGTTTGCCAAGGATCACCCCGAATTCCGTCCCCCAATGCCTGACGATATTGGAAAAGCGCATTGGATAATGGCAGGGAAAAATGCTTGGCTCGATGAACACGTCAATGGGGATCACCCTGCTTTCCCGCCATTAAGTTTATCAGACCGTTTGCAACTGGATTTATCACCGGGACAATCGAAAGATCGTGATTTACGTGCTTTATTAGGGCCGGCTGAAAAACCCGATAAAATGGAACATCGTGATGAACGTTTAGATCATCTTGATTCGAATAACCCCTTGCCATTTTCAAGATTTACCGAAGACAACGCGCTGGTCACGCAAAAATTAATTACATCCGAACAAGCAGAAAAAGTGACTTTAATTCAGCCACAATTCGGGACAGTGATTAATAATTACGATGGTACGTTTACTTATCGTCCGAACTCAATCAGTTTCACAGGCGAAGATCATTTTAGTTATCGTGTAGAAACTCCGCTCGGACAACGCTCAAATTCAGTTCGCCTGAGCGCAACAACGGATAATTTCACCGAAGTCACCGTTGATGTTGCCCCGATGGTAAGTTTAAAACTAGGGACGGTCTTCACTGCCACTGACAGCGCAGGCAATATTCTGCTTTCAGGGACGATTACCGCATTTACTCAACCTGAACATGGCAAACTGGTGCTTGATGAGAGCACGGGCGTAGTGGTTTATGTGCCCTCAGGGCGCAATTTTAATGGCAATGATAGCTTTAGCTATTTCTTAAAAGCCAGCGATAGCGATGCAGGCATTTGGGTAAAAGCTGATGTTTTAGTCACCCATGTCAACAATGAACCCGTCGCCCTTGCTGACCGTTTTGACGAACAAAATCCCAATATTCCCAACAAAGCGGAATTATTGACGACCTTAGAAGATAACGCGCTGTTGATTTCTCAGGAAAGCTTACTGAAAAATGACAGTGATGTTGATAAACACGATGAATTGCAGGTGTTGCGGGTTGAGCCGCTCACACAGACGGATGGGGTAAACCTGTCTGAAATTGCAACGCACGGCACGGTGTTTATCAATCCCGAAGGTAAGATTATTTACACCCCCGAACCCGATTATTATGGTCCTGCCACTTTCAAATATACCGTAGCAGATCAGTTTGGGGCGCGTTCCACCGCATTCGTGACCGTCAATGTATTGCCTGTCAATGATGCACCCGTCGCCAAACCGATAGCCTTTGCTTTAAATTCGCAAAATATTGTCGATGCGCCCAGCCTTACCGTGCTTGCCAATGTCAGTGATGTGGACAATGAACCCAGCCGTTTAAAACTGGTCGGGGTTGCCGATGTCTTACACGGGCAAGTGAGTTTAACTGCCGACAATCGCGTGGTATTTGTGCCTGAGGCGGTGGGGGATAAATTCGTCACTGGCGAGTTTAATTACACCGTCAGCGATGGGCAATTAAGCAGCACGGGACATGTTTTAGTGGTTCGCGATGCCAGCAGTTTACCCAATGTGATTGCGCCCGTAGAAATAACGAAACCGCAAGCGGTTGCCGATTTAGTGCAATTAAGCACGTCGCAACCTACGATAATTTCTGCCCAACAGTTATTAAATAACGATGTGATTCCTGAAGGGCGCAGTTTTAAAATCACGGCGGTGTCTGAAGGAATTAATGCCACGGTGGAATTGACCAGCGCGGGCGATGTGCAAATTATCCCCAATACTTTAGGCGAACAATTGGGGATTGCCAGTTTTAAATACACTGCAACTGACAATTTAGGTAATAGCGATAGTGCTGTCGTGGCGGTCAATATTCCTGCAAGTAACATCATCAATCCTGCGGTGTTACTCGCCCGCGATGACGCGCTCACGATTGCCACGGAGAGCCTTGTCAAAATCATCGCAAGCAGCTTATTAAGCAATGATTTCAATCCTTCAGGAGAATTGATTAAAATCACGGCACTGGGCGCGGCTGTAAAAGGCAGTATCAGTTTAGACAGCAATAATGACGTGATTTTTACCAAGTCGGCAGATTTTAACGGCGTTGGAGAATTTGATTATCAAATCACGGGCGCGTCGGGAAAAACCAGCACGGCACATGTCATTTTGACCAGCTTGCCCAGCAATAATAATCTGTTGCCGCAAGCCCAAGCCGACAGTTTAGGCACACAAGCCAAGAATCAGCCTGTGACTATTCCCGTCAGTCAATTGCTCACCAATGACAGTGATCCGCAAGATGCCAGCGCGGTGTTGAAAGTGCAGCGCGTGCTCACGCCTGTGCATGGCACGGTGCAACTCGATGCGACCGCTGAAAATGTCATTTTTACCCCTGAGGCGGGTTATGTCGGCAAGGCGGGTTTTAGTTATGTGGTGAATAATGGCGCACGCAGTAGTTTGCCTGCGGTGGTGACTTTAGACATTGCCAACACGCCCCCGCAAGCCACTGCAATTACTGGTTTAAGTACTGCGATTAATCGCCCCTTACAAATTGCAGGCAAAGACATTTTAGCAGCGGTCAGCGATGCGGATAAGGGCGATATTTTAAGCTTGAAAACCGTGAGCAATGCCGTCAATGGCAGCGTGGCATTAACCCCGACAGGCGATGTTATTTTTACCCCAAACAAGGGCTTTCAAGGCACAGCCAGCTTTCAATATACCGTTGTAGACAGCAGTCAAACCAGCAGCAGCGCGGCAGTTGAATTAAAAGTCACTTCAGGTTTAATTGCCAATCCTGACAGCTTGAGCGTGCCAAAAAATGCGGAAAGCATCTTAGCTGCCAAAGATTTATTAGCCAATGACAGCGCGATTAATCCGCTGACTGACAAACTCAGTATTGTTGCCGCAAGCCAGCCCACGCAAGGCGGCACGAGCATTTCCAATGCAGGCGATGTGGTGTTTATTTCACAGCGCGGCTTTGTCGGTAAAACTGAATTTCAATACACGCTGCAAGATAATAATGGCAACCAAAGCATTGCCAAGGTGACGCTGGATGTGGTGGATCGTCCCCCTGTCGCGCAAGCCGACAATTTTGCCGAAGCTGCGAATACTTCAACGATTACTTTGAAAGTTGCTGATTTATTGGCAAATGACAGCGACCCCGACAGTGATGCGTTGAAATTGACCGCTGTGAGCAA
>JBDLSS010000202.1:0-4155 GCA_039799345.1 Pseudomonadota bacterium | reverse complement strand
ATCGTCAAAACGATTTCGACATCTTTATCAGCCAAATCCGCAGGCAATTGAATTTGTAAAATCCCATCAGGACTGACATGCGACGTTAATTGAAAAGCTTGCATCATTTTTTCCCTGTTTTCACCAAAATATTAATCGAAACCCCAACCCGAATCCCAAACACATTGCCTAAATCATCGTCAGTCTTGCGAGAATTTCCACCCAAATCGAGCACATAGATTTTATCAAACACCGACTCGATTCCAAATACACCCTTGTGGGAATAAGAAATATATTATTAAGAGCCTGACTTGCATTTTAATGTAATTTGAATCATCATTATTAATGAATATTTTGAATAAAATATATACCTAATAAAAAGTATGTCTTACGTGAGCTAAGGAGTTCTGAGGTGACGACGTTTAACCCAGACATGTTACAACTTACAAGACAGTATCGGCACTTTACGCAAAAGGATGTTGCGCTGGGGACGAGTTTAACCCAGGGATTTTATTCAAAGATTGAAAAAGGTGAGGCGGTTCCATCTGTTGAAGTTGTTCACAAGTTAAGTGAGTTTTTAAAAGTTCCTGAGGATTTTTTTAAACTCGAATATCAACTGCAAGGGATGCCTATGAGCTTACACCCCTTGTTTAGAAAGCGTTTAAGTCTTGGTAAGCATGATAAAGAATCGATGCAGGCGATGATGAATCTCTATTTGATACATCTTGATAGAATGCTACAAAATACCAAGCATCAATCACTAAACCTGCCTGTTTATTTTGGGGAAAATGTGATTACAGCCGAGAAAGCAGCCAATGCAGTAAGGGAATTCTGGGGTGTTCCTACAGGTCCTCTATTGGGGCTTACCCAGTTAATTGAAAATTCAGGCTGTATCGTGATCATGGCTGATTTTGGTCGTTCGGTAAAAATTGATGGTGTGACAATGCGAAATTTTGAGCATTTACCACCTGTTATTTTTTTAAACAAGCGTACTCCCGCAGACCGATTGCGTTTCACATTAGCGCATGAAATCGGACATGTGGTTATGCACTGTGGACAACATGAAAGTGAGATGGCTGAAGAACAAGCCAACATTTTTGCCTCGGAGTTACTTATGCCGAGGGCAGATATTTTCCATGATTTGGAAAAGGTTACGATTGAGCGTTTAGCTATGTTGAAGTGGAAATGGAAAGTTTCAATGGGCGCATTGCTAATGCGAGCCAAGCGTGTTGAAGCCATTAGTGAGGAGCGCAGTTCTTACTTATGGAGAAGAATGAGTACCTTAGGTTATCGAACACAAGAACCACCAGAAACAGCTTTTGCCCCAGAACAACCAGTAAGATTGCAAGAAATTCTTAATGAGAATCTAGTAAAGCTGGGTAATAAATCAGAATTATGCGCATATTTACATGTACATGCAGAAGATTATATTAATTTTTATAGATAAGCTTGACATGATATTTACCTCATGTTAGCCTAATCTTGTTAGGAATATTTTACATGAACTTTTGTACATTCTGAAGTGCATAAAAAAACCCAGTTAATGGCTGCAACCACTAACCGGGTTTTTGAGAAGTGTTAAGGTTGAACAGCCTGACCTTAATAACACTTCATTAATGCAATAAATACTCTATTTAATAACACTGTAAATTCTACAGTCTGGGTATTTTTGCGTCAAGTTTAAGGCTGATCACTATCTATGAGAACTCTGATGAGAATGAAGACTCTCAAGCGGTTTAAAGAAAAAATAGTTTTTGTTCATGCCTATACGAGGTATAGATGTGGAGTTCTTGAGCATGTATGTGCTCATTATCGCTCTTTACCCAATACGTAACCTAAATTGAGGATTTTTGACTATGGCAAAAAATACTGGTAGTAATTACAGAGTTGGTTCAGTCACTGGTCGTACACAAGTACTAAATCCAACAACTGGTAATTATGTAAAACGAAACACTGATACGGGTCGTTTTATAGACCAAAAGACTGATGGAAAACCATTCAAGGGCGTTGCTCAAGAAACTGATAAAAGACGAACTTAGGTAATAGCTGGTATTATCTACAGTTTTTCTTTAGCAGAGGGTGGATTGTTTACCCAATCTACCCTCTTTTTTATATATCGTTTCTTGATTATTCGACCACTAAATGATTTGAATTCACCGCCGCCTGCTGTGAAGCATAGGCAATTAACGCGGTATGATGCTGTAATTGATAAAAATGATGCGTAGGCATTTTAATTTCTAACAAACTATCACCATTACTCGCATAAACTTCTTGCAAAACCGTGGCTTGTTCAAACACTTGCGCGCGCATTTGTCCCGCATTCACAGGCAAATGTAACCAACATTGAGTGACATCGGCTTGTAAAAATTCTTTCAATGCCGCCAACAATTCGGGCAAACCCTGCCCCGTCACCGCCGACAACCAAACTTTGTAAATGTTATGTGTGCTACTGTCGCGTTCCACCCGAGGCAAGTTGCCTTCTTCTTCAGGAATGCGATCAATTTTGTTATACACCAAAATCTGCGGCACTGAATCCGCGCCGATTTCTTTCAACACTTCATTGACTTGGGTAATACGTAATTGGCGTTGCGGATCACTGGCATCCACAATATGCAGCAATAAATCGGCTTCGCGCGTTTCATCCAAAGTTGCACGGAAAGCCGCCACTAAATCGTGTGGCAAATGCTGCACAAAACCCACGGTGTCCACCAAAATCAAACTATTTTTTTCAGGCAAATCCACACGCCGAAAAGTTGCATCTAACGTTGCAAATAACTGATCAGCGGCATAAACCCCTGCATTGGTTAAACTATTGAATAAGGTTGATTTTCCCGCGTTGGTATAACCCACAAGGGAAACAATCGGCAATTCTGCCCGTTGGCGAGCACGACGGCTCTGGGTGCGTTGTTGGGTGACTTTTTCTAAACGTCTTTTCAGCTGTTCAATCCGCACCGATAATAAACGGCGGTCGGTTTCCAACTGAGTTTCCCCAGGGCCGCGTAAACCAATCCCACCTTTTTGACGTTCTAAGTGCGTCCAACCCCGAACCAAGCGCGTTGACAAATGTTCAAGTTGGGCCAGTTCGACTTGTAATTTACCCTCGAAAGAACGCGCACGCTGGGCAAAAATATCCAAAATCACCCCCGTGCGATCCAAAACTCGACACGACAAAGCGCGTTCTAAATTGCGTTCTTGGGCAGGACTTAAACTGTGATTAAACAGCACCACTTCGATTTCATCTGCGGTGACCAAGGCTTTCAGTTCTTCTAATTTGCCTTTGCCAATGAAATGCGCAGGATCGGGACGTTGGCGCGAGCCAAGTAATTTAGTCACCACAATCGCCCCCGCAGAACGCGCCAGCTCAGCAAATTCGTCTAAGCTGGGTTGTTCAAATTCGGAGTTTATCGTGATATGCACTAGGGCAGTGCGTTCTCCACTGCGGGGGCGTTCAAACATAGTGGGGTAGGCTCAGCATTATTCGGGCGTATCTTCCGTCACGCCATCCTCGAACTTCACGTTACGAGCAGGGACGATGGTCGAAATCGCATGTTTATAAACCATCTGACTGACCGCATTTTTTAACAAGACCACGAATTGATCAAAAGATTCAATCTGACCTTGCAACTTAATGCCATTCACTAAGTAAATGGAGACAGGCACACGCTCTTTACGTAAAGCATTCAAAAAAGGGTCTTGGAGGGATTGCCCTTTACTCATGATGATTCTCCGTGTTTCGGTTTTTTAAATTATTATTTGCCGTATGACTGGATTCAGTCGGATTCAGGGCAAGTGTAGCAGATAGAATGGGGTCGTGGACAAGATATTTCAACACATTGGCGGCAAGATCAGCTTGTTGGCTGTCGAACCATTCTGCCTCTTTTTCAGCGCGTAACCACGTCAGTTGCCGCTTCGCCAGTTGACGGGTGGCGATAATTCCCTGCTCAGCCAGCTGTGAAAAGGGTAATTCTCCTGCTAAATATAAATACACTTGCCGATAGCCCACCGCCCGCATCGAAGGCAAGGATAAATTCAAATCCGCGCGTGCATATAAAGCTTGCACTTCTTCAATAAAACCCTGTTCAAGCATGGCGTGAAATCGTGTTGCAATACGGCTGTGCAAAACTTCGCGCTCGGCAGGGCTGATGATGATTTTAATCGTGGGATATTGCCACGCAT
>JBDLSS010000201.1:0-8763 GCA_039799345.1 Pseudomonadota bacterium | reverse complement strand
GGCACAGGATACGCTTGTGGATTGCCTTGTTGTGCGGCTTGGCAATTGGCTTGAATGGGGCAACGGCTACATTGCGGACGGCTGCGCGTGCATAAAGTCGCGCCTAAATCCATCATCGCTTGCGTATATTCCCCAACTTGCTCAACAGGCGTGTAATTTGTCGCCAATTCCCATAATAAACGCGAAGTTGCCGTTTCATCAGCAGGCGTGGGAATCGCATGATAACGACATAAAACCCGCTTCACATTACCATCTAAAATGGGGTGTGACTGTCCAAAAGCCAAGGCAAGAATCGCCCCCGCTGTGGAACGTCCAATCCCAGAAAGCTCGATAACTTGTTCAAATTCTTGGGGAAACTCACCCTTAAATTGCTGTTGAATTTGTTGGGCGGCGCGGTGCAAATTACGCGCACGCGCATAATATCCCAAACCCGACCACTGCGCTAAAACTTCGTCCAAAGGCGCGGCAGCCAAGCTTTGAATGTCAGGAAAATGCTGCATGAAATTTTGATAATAGCCAAGTACAGTGTTGACTTGGGTTTGCTGCAACATGATTTCCGAAACCCACACACGGTAAGGCGTAGGCTGTTGTTGCCACGGCAAATCTTTGCGCCCATGTTTGGCAAACCATGCCAGCACCGCACTACTAAACTCAGCGTTGATCACGTTTTTTGGCGGCATTTTCTTCATGCAATTCCTGTTGCAATTCGTGGTGACGGGCTTCAATGCGTGAGGCTTGATAAAAATCCAAGCCTTTCAATTGCCGCGCCTGTTTAATTTGTTCCAAAGCCAACGCCGTGCGCCCGCTGGAATAATAAAATTCCGCCATTGAGAAATAAGAATCCACAATATCCCCAATTTGCCGCTGCACCAGCGCGAGGAGGCGATGATATTCGGGATAATTGCGTAAATGCAATTCTAAGAGCAAGGGTTTCGCAGTTGCTGCCCGATTTTGCTGCAATAATAACTCGGCATATTCTAAAGTCAGTTGCGGGTCGTTGGGATAACTTTGCAAGGCTTTATTGTAAAGCTGCAAAGCTTGTGCGGGCTGATTTTGTGCCGCTGCAAGCCGCGCTTGTAAACTGCGATAAGCCACACGGTCGGTGTCATGTTTCACCAGCCAATCTAATTGCGGTTGCACGCCCTTGTATTCGCGAGTTGCCAATAAACACAAAGCTATTGCATAACGCACCGCGCGTTCATCACGATAGCGTGCTTCTTGCAAAGCACGTTGTAAATTTTTTGCTAATTTAGTTTTATCTGATTCACTTAAAAACAATAATTTAGCGCGTGCCAGTTGATACAACGGCGAATCACTTAGTAATTTTTTCGGATACTGTTCTGCCCGATCCCGCGCTTCTGCCACCCGATTGCTGGTGACGGGGTGAGTGCGTAAAAATTCTGGCAAACCGCCTTCATAAAAGCGATTGCTGGCTTGGAGGCGTTCAAAGAAAATCGGCATACTGCGCGGGTCAAAGCCCGAATCTGCTAACATTTTCATCCCAACGCGATCCGCTTCTTCTTCGTGGGCGCGGGTGAAATTAATCTGCATTTGAATATTGCCCGCCGTGACCGCAGCAATCGCGGCTTCTGCGACTTGGGGATTTTTCATGCCTGCAATCGCGGCGGCAAGAATCGCTGCCATCGTGGGCAGGGAAAAATTATTGCTCGCTTCCATTGTGCGCGCAATGTGGTGCTGGGTAACGTGGGCGATTTCGTGGGCAAGCACCGAAGCCAGTTCATTTTCATTTTGAGTGTGCAGAAACAAGCCGCTGTGCACCCCGACAAAACCGCCCGGCACGGCAAAGGCATTGATACTGTTATCATTCACCACGAAAAAATAAAACCGCTGTTCAGGATTATCGCTATAAGCTGCGATTTGATGCCCCAATGCATTCAAATAACTGCTGACTTCTAAATCATCAACAATATCCACCCCGTTGCGCAATTGCCGCATAAAGCCTTCCCCAAGGCGTTTTTCATCAGTGGGGGAGAGCACGGAACTGGCAGACGCGCCCATGTCGGGCAATTCGAGCGCGGCACAGGGCAAGCAGCACAATAAGGCAAGCCAAGCGATTGATTTCATATTCATTGAGAGATAACAGTGAATTAATGGGCGACTTGTGCGCGTAAAGCGGCACGTTTCGAGTCTAAGAGTAAGACGCGCACGGATTTGGTGAGGTGATCCAATCTCAAATTGCTCTTGCCATGTTGCAAGCTGTCGTAATACAAACAAGCGCGTAACATGTCATTTTCAATCGCAAATAATTGAGTTTCATAATTCATTTCGGTCAAACCCAAAGGCTCGGCAAATAACACCAAGTGCATCCGATTGATGGTTTTCACATCCGTGCCACGTTCTTCAAAGAATTTTAGCAAACGTCCGCTCAAATAGCGTTCGCCTGCATTGGAAAGCACTTCCAGCGCGTTGCCTTGATTTGCCTTGCTGTGTGAAAGCAAACCGCGCCCAACCCGTTGAAAAAATTCTTCATTTTGTTCAGCTTCATAAGTAATTACTGTGACCACATTTAACAAATGCTCTTCGGCGATTTCCAACAGAATTTTGGTGACTAATTCGTGTACGCTTTCATAATTATTGGGTTTGATTTGGTGTAAACGCAATAGCCCCGTCACTTTAATAAAGCTTTTCAAGGAATTATCTGCCATGCGCCGCAAAGCACTGCGCTGTAACACATCTAAACGCGGATACAGTAGAGATAAAATTTCAAAGCGTTGCTGCACCGAAGCGGATTGTAAAAACAAGGTGCGCACTAATTCAGGTTCACTCACGCTTAAGTGAAATTGTAGTAAACCTTTGCTTTCATTCACCACGGCGCGATCCCGTGCATTGAGCAAATGAATCACGGGCGACCAATCTTCCAAAGGACGACATTCGCGCAAGGCTTGTAATGCTAAAACTTTCATATCTTTAGAGGAAGTACTGTAAAGTGCATCAATCAAACGCGATTTATGCGGTTCGAGATGCCCTTCTAACATACGCACATAAGCATTGAATGCCGCCAAGCGAATTGCGGGCTTGCTGTGATCTAAAAATGGCAGAATCGTTTCACTGTATTTCGCTTGGCGCAATTCACCAACGGCTTGTAAATACAAAGTAAAATTAGGATCGTCTAAGTATTCCAAATGTTTCAATAATCGCTGTTCAATTTCTTTTTTCGCCTTATAGGAAGGATGATGGTGTAAATATAAACAGGCTTCTACAAAAACTTCTGGGCTGGGATGACTTAGTAATTTTTCCACCAACTCGCTCAAATTCACCGAGGGAAAACGCCCTAAATTTTTTAAAATTAAGGGAATCAATTTTGGATTATTTTCTTGGTGCAGAGCTTCCATCAAATAAGTAATATTGGTGTTACTTTGCGGCAAAGAAGCCAAAGTTTCAACACAATGTGATTTAATATCAAAAATTTGGGTTTTCAACATCAGGTTGCCGACGCGATTTACAAATTGGTTCATGCGAAACATACGAATAATTTCTAGTGCAGCAATGACATGATAAGTGTCGGTACTGGACAGTTTATCTTCCACCACTTGCGCCAAACTGTTACTGCGTAAACCTGACCAAAAATCAATACGACGATCAAATAAGTCGCGGTTTAATAAGCCAAACATGCCTTCGTGATACGCCGCCGATTGTGGAAATGCGATTAACATCCCCAAGACAGACATGACAAATACCATAAATGGCAAAATATAATAAATATCTTTTTCTGAAAAATAGGGCGTAATTTGAAACAGGGAAGTTTGCACTCCTCCTGTGGCAAATATTAAAAAACTACCCGCGCTGAAAGTTGCAGCAGGAAACACCACACCATTCAAAAAGGCTTTATTTGTACCCCATAAATTGGGAGGGATAGCGTTAAACAGTAAATTATTTGCGGGAGTACGCAAGGCCCAACGCATTTCTTGATTTAAAAACTGAGTAAAAATACCCAACATTAGCATGATGGTTGCGCTGCCCGAGTCTGCGTGTTTGGCGACCCAATAAAAATAAACAAACAATACAAATGAAATGCACGCAATCATTGCAGGATAGAGGAAATTACTCATCCCTACCCCCATTTTCACGATAATCCGCGAGGTGAGAAATAATTGAATCAACAACCAAGCAATATTGGCAAAAATATCGTAGACCGCGAAAAAAGCCGTGCGTTCATTAGCGTCAGGGAAAATTTTTGGATAAATAATCGCTTGGTATTGGTATTCTAATAACTTACTTCCTATCACAAAGACCATCAAGCCTAAGGACATAAAAATCATAAGGCGTGAGTGCATAACATATTTTACGCCGCTGATCATATCTACAAAAGGGTTGCGGGAACTGCCTGATTTGATAGATTGATTGGTGATACGCACTGAACTGAGGCGAGTACGAACCCTGTGTAATAAGGCAAATGCGCCAAGACAGCTCACGCCAAGCACCAAGACTAAATTTTGGGGGTCTGCATGAAAACCTTTGAGCAGTATCACCAATGCCCCCCCGCCACAAGCTCCTCCAATGGGCATTCCTGCGTTAATGACTCCTGTCACCCGTTTAGCTTGCACGGCGGTAAAATAAGAGGCAACCACACTACCGACATGAATTGATATTAAAACATAGAAAAATGAAGAGCCTACAAAAAATGCACCATAAACCCAACTAAAAGTGTAAACATCGCCTGCGGCATAGTAAAACAGGAATTGTGCAAGAATTGAGAAAAATGTGGAACACAGCAGGAAAAAACTGAAGATATTGAGACCGCTGACACGTTTAGTATAATGAGCATAAATGGTTGCACCCACCATGACCATTAAATCTATGTAAATGATCATGACAGGCAGCACGTCACTTTTTAAGTGACCAATTAACAAGCTCATGCCAATATTTCGCGCGAAACTTGCCCCAAACGAATACACCATTAGTACTAAAAATAGGTAAAGTACGCCTTCCCATTCATTGGATTTAATGGACAGCAAGTTACTGAAGAAGCGTGTAATCATGGTGCTCTAGGTATCAGCAAATATACGCACAAATCGTATATTAGGATGGGTATTAAATTTTACGGCTACTTTTTGCCACTGCCTCTGCCACAGAGGCAACCGTTTTGGGAGCTGGATTGGAATTTGAACTGGCATTTGCATTGTTAATCATACTCCGCATCCGTCGGATTAAGGCTTTGATAAAACCGAAGGCAATTGCTGGATACTCATGTGCTAACTGCTCAAGGTCATTCCGTTGAATCACCAAAAAAGTACAAGGACCTTCGCAACGCACCGTTGCCGTCCGGGTTTCCTCATCAAACAAGGCTAATTCTCCCAGAAAATCATTTTCTTTTAGGGTGGCAAGGTGTTTGAGTTCTCCGCCACTCATTTTCTTGAGAATTTGTACTTTTCCAGAGACCACAATAAATAACTTATCGCCAACATCGCCTTCATAAAATAAGACGTGTCCGTCCTCATAAGATTCCTCAGACGCAATCGTCGAAATCATATGCAAGTCCTCGGTTTTCAACATGGAAAACAGAGGTACTTTGTGAAGGACGATAATCTTCTCTAATGGAATCATTGAAAGTAACGTTAATCCATTGTATGCGACAAAATATCATCAAGAGTTGAAATCATGACGTAGCATAGACATATTTTTTACATTTGTCGCAACGTTGTATAAATTTTATGCGCCTAAAACACGTGAGCTTTCTTCATAATGAAGCAAAATCGTGACCAAGTTATTTTTAACGCACTAAATATTTCAGGAATCTAGGGCGTGTCATCAAATATGCTAATGGGCTATTTTAAAATATTAAACATTAAATAACTTGTTTATGTTTAGCCCCTTTTAGGGGCTTGGGGGCGCAGGGAGAGCTTTTATAAACCCGCAGCCCGTAACTTTTCTCGAATAAAGCTCACCGCCTCTGCCAAGGGAATATTCTGAGAATTGGCATCGCGCCGTCCTTTATATTCCAGCACACCCTCATCTAAACCTTTATCCCCAAGCACCAAACGGTGGGGAATTCCCAGTAATTCCATTTCCGCAAACATCACACCGGGACGTTCTTTGCGGTCATCAAATAGCACATCAATTCCAGCCGCTTGTAATTCTTGATATAACTTTTCAGCGGCTTCCTGTAAACGTTGCGATTTGTGCATGTTCATGGGTAATACTACCACAGTGAACGGCGCAATGGCTTCAGGGAAAATAATCCCTTGTGCATCATTGTTCTGTTCAATCGCAGAAGCCACAATTCGAGAAACCCCAATTCCATAGCAGCCCATCGTCATGGTTGCCGCACGCCCACTTTCATCCAAAACCGTGGCTTGCATTGCGGCACTATATTTTTCACCCAATTGGAAAATATGCCCGACTTCAATGCCGCGTGCGATTTCAACCGTGCCCTGACCATCGGGGCTGGGGTCGCCGACTTCGACATTGCGAATATCGACGGTTTTGGGTTCGGGCACATCGCGCCCCCAATTCACATCGACTAAGTGGAAATCATTTTCATTCGCGCCACACACGAAATCGACTAAATGCGCCGCGCTGTGATCCACTAACATCGGCACGTTTAAATTCAACACACCAATTGAACCAATATCACAGCCCAAGGTATTACGCACTTGTTCAGGGCTGGCAAAAGTCAGCGGATCGGCAACTTCGGGATATTTAATCGCCTTGATGTCGTTCAAGGTGTGGTCGCCGCGTAACACTAAAGCGACTAAACCGCCCTCTTTGCCATCGACCAATAAAGTTTTCACACAAGTTTCAGGCGCGACTTTCAAAAACTCGCTGATTTCTTGGATAGTATGCTGATTCGGGGTAGAAAATTTGCTGTAGCCGCTGCTCTTAGGCGTGGCGCGTGGCGTAGTTGGGGGCAAGGCGGGGGCAAGTTCCACGTTTGCTGCATAATCGCTGCCTGTGCTGTAAGCAATGGCATCTTCGCCAGAATCTGCTAAAACGTGAAACTCGTGCGAACTGCTGCCGCCGATACTGCCCGTGTCTGCCAAAACTGCGCGGAATTTCAATCCCAAACGGGTAAAAATGCGGCTGTAGGTGGCGTACATTAAATCATAAGTTTCTTGCAACGAGGCTTGATCAATGTGGAAAGAGTACGCATCTTTCATTAAAAATTCACGCGCACGCATCACGCCAAAACGCGGGCGAATTTCGTCACGGAATTTGGTTTGAATTTGGTAGAAATTGGCGGGAAGTTGTTTGTAACTGCGGACTTCGCGGCGGATTAAATCGGTAATAATTTCTTCGTGGGTGGGACCAAAGCAGAATTCGCGATCATGGCGGTCTTTGATGCGTAATAATTCAGGGCCGTAATGTTCCCAGCGTTTGGATTCTTGCCATAATTCAGCAGGTTGAATGGCGGGCATTAAGACTTCTTGTGCGCCTGCGCGGTTCATTTCTTCGCGCACGATATTTTCAACTTTGCGCAACACTTTCAAACCCAAGGGCAACCAAGTATAAAGTCCTGCGGCAAGGCGGCGAATCATGCCTGCACGTAGCATTAATTGATGGCTAATCACTTCAGCATCAGCAGGGGTTTCTTTAAGCGTGGCGAGTAAAAGGCGTGACGTGCGCATAAATGTCCTTTGTGGTATACAAACGAGTCAATGAAATTAGGCGGTTCTAATCAGAAATGCGATAATGATACTCAACTAAACGTTAAAGCGTAAGTAAAAATTCAGAAAATATGTATTTTTGGGTTTAAATCTTGGTTAAAACGGGATAAATAGATTTAAAAATCTTAACGAAAGCCCCCAACCCCCTAAAGGGGGCTAAAGACAAAGAGTTAATCTTTAAAGTCCCCTTTAGGGGATTTCTCCTCGTTTCCAAGGAATGAGAAGAAGAACTAGAAATTCTGTAGGGTGGAATAGGCGTAAGCCGTATTCCACCATTTTGCTCCGCTTTTGCAGAATTTTATGGTGGAATACGCTGCGCTATTCCACCCTACCTAGCTAGTTTTCTCGTTCCGCGCAGTAAACCGTTTAGCCACAAAAATAACAGCATTACAAAACCAAGGGAGGGGGAACGCGATTTTCATCGTGTTCTACATATTTTTAACTTTATGATGAGTCCGTAACTGAAGATGAGCACATTGAATACTCCTAAAGCAGCCTTACGCAACGATTGGCAATTAGAAGAAGTGACTGCTTTATTTGAACTGCCTTTGAACGAACTGATTTTTCGCGCCCAAGGCGCATTACGTGGTTATTTTGACCCCGCACAAATCCAGCTCAGCACGCTGTTAAATATCAAAACAGGCGCGTGTCCCGAAGATTGTGCGTATTGTCCACAAAGTGTGCGTTATGACACGGGTTTGCCCGTTGAACCGATGATGCAAGTGCAAGAAGTGGTCACCGCCGCCCAAGAAGCCAAAGCCCAAGGCGCAACTCGTTTTTGTATGGGCGCGGCGTGGCGCAGTCCTAAGCGTAAAGATTTTGAAATCGTGTTGGAAATGGTGAAAGCGGTCAAAGGTTTAGGCATGGAAACTTGCGTGACTTTGGGAATGCTCACCGAACCTCAAGTGCAACAGCTCAAAACTGCTGGTTTAGATTATTACAACCACAATTTGGACACTTCAGAAGCATTTTATTCGCAAATCATCAGCACCCGCACTTATCAAGACCGTTTAGACACGCTGGCACATGTGCGCGATGCACAAATTAAAGTCTGTGCTGGCGGGATTATTGGCATGGGCGAAAATCTGCAAGATCGCGCACAATTATTGCTTACTTTGGCAAACTTGCCCGCGCATCC
>JBDLSS010000200.1:0-2846 GCA_039799345.1 Pseudomonadota bacterium | reverse complement strand
GCGGCGAATTTGACCAGCACGGCGATTTATTGGCGGATTTAAATGGCAATCGCATGAAAGCAACCGTGGTGCGTCATGGCAATGAACTCACGGTAATGATGCACGGTGCAAGTCATCGTTTAGTGGTGCATGACCCTGCATTATTTGATGCCGAAGAAGAGGCACAAATCGGTAGTTTAACCGCCCCGATGACGGGTAAAATTGTCGCTGTGCCTGTGAAAGTGGGCGATAGCGTCAAGCGCGGTGCTGCGGTGATGGTTTTGGAAGCGATGAAAATGGAATACACCATTCAAGCCCCGCACGATGGCGTGGTCACCGAAGTGCGTTTCAAAGTCGGCGAACTGGTGGATGATGGCGTAGAATTGTTGGTGCTGTCGGAATTGCTTGAAGTCGAGTAAATTTTAAAGAAGTCTCTAAAGGGGACTTTAAACCTGAAATATTTAGATGTGTAGCCCTTTTTAATGAGCATTGGTATCTACATAAGTCACTACTCATTTGATTTAAATAAATTATATTGTGCCCATCATATTAAGGGGCGCGGTTTGCCCTAGTTAAAAGACCTGACAGCTTTTAAAAACTGTCAGGTCTTTTTTATTTCAAACTGTGTAACTTAAAAAGTCAGTTTTAGTAGCGTGCGCTGACGTAACGACCAGGAGCGGCTTCAATCGATGGATGTTCAGCACTGCCCAAAACTTTCGGTGCATCAACTTCTGCACCGCCTTGTTTTTTCAGCCATTCAATCCAGTGAGGCCACCAGCTGCCAGGTACGGATTTCGCGGTTTCTAACCATTTTGCAGTGCCTTTGCCTAATTCACCATTGACCCAATAATTGCGTTTGGGTTTGTAGGGAGGATTAATCACACCTGCAATGTGACCGCTTGCACCCAAGACGAATTCAATCGATCCTGAAAATAATTCAGTGGCGGTAAAGGTGCTCGTCCAAGGGGCGATGTGGTCGTCAATTGTGGATAAGAAATAGCTGGGCACTTTGATGTTGCGCAAGTTAATCGGTGCATCACACATTTTCAGTGCGTTGGGTTGAATTAACTTATTATCTAAGTACATGTTACGCAAATAAAAACTATACATTTTGGAGGGCAGATTGGTGGGGTCGCTGTTCCAGTACAGAATATCGAAAGGCGCAGGGGTTTGTCCTTTCAGATAGTTGTTAACCACGTAAGACCAAATCAAATCATTGGCACGTAACATAGAGAAGGCAAGGGCTAAATCTTTGCCAGGTAATACGCCACTATTTTTGAGTTGAGATTCGCGTTGTGCCACTTGCATTTCATCAATAAATACGCCTAATTCACCGGGATCGGCGAAGTCAAGCATGGTGGTGAAGAAGGTTGAAGAAGCCACGGAGCTGTTTTTGCGTTCTGCCATTACAGCCAGAGAAGTTGCGAGAATCGTACCGCCCACACACCAAGAAACCGCGTTGATTTTTTTGGAATGGGTAATGGTTTTGATCACTTCAATCGCTTTCAACACACCTTTGTCGATGTAATCATCCCAAGCAATATCCGCTTGCGTTTCGCTGGGGTTTGCCCAGGAAATGATAAACACGGTGTTGCCTTGGTCAACGGCGTATTTGATGAAGGAGTTTTCAGGTTGCAAGTCTAAAATGTAGAACTTGTTAATGCAGGGAGGAACGATGAGTAGGGGACGGTCTAATACTTTTTCAGTGGTGGGTTTGTATTGCACGACTTGCATCATGTCATTTTCAAATACCACAGCACCAGGTGTAGTCGCGATGTTTTTGCCAAGTACGAAGGCTTTTTCATCGGTCATGCTGATACGCCCTTTTTGCATATCGCCTAACAGATTTTGTAAACCATCGATTAAACTTTGTCCTTTGGTATCAATTGCATGTTTGATAACTTCGGGGTTAGTGGTGGCGAAGTTGGTGGGGGACATTGCATCAATGAAGTATTTGGTATAGAACTTCAACTTCTTTTGATTGGCTTCGTCTAATTGTGCACGATCCGCAGCTTCAGTCAGCAAGTTGGCCGCCAACAAATAAGATTGCTTCATGTAATCAAACACGGGGTTTTCTTGCCATTCTTTGGCAGAGAAACGACGGTCTCCAGGAAGAGGTGTGATCAGGGGTTTATCAGTCTTACCCATGCTGCCCAGCACTTTCGTCCATAACTCAACTTGAGTTTTTTGATAATTGCCGACTAAGTCCACCCATTCTTTCGGGTTTTTGACGGTTTGCGTTGCTAATGAGTTCCATGCCTGCATGAACTCTTTCATCATTTCTTGCCCTTGGTTACTGGCAAAACCCTCGAAAAATTCGGTGGATTCTTTGGTGAGTGATTTCCAAAGTTCTTGGGGGTTTTTATAGAGGTCTTCAGTTTTCATGTTTGCTCCGTGGGTGAGTCGATGGGGTTTTTTATTATCGAATAATAAGGCAGAATCTCTGAACAAGGTACAGGATAATCTATATTTGTTGCATCCTGTCGGTGATATGCCCATGGTACGACGAGCGTGCTTGTGTATTTCAAGCTGTTGATGCCATGTGAATGGGCGATAGCCGCTAAAAATCATCCTCCTAAGTCCCACATGGGTGTGGGTGTCTAATTCAGAATTAGAGAGAGATTTTTACACACTTTAACCTAAATTTATACCCTATTCCTATCACTGGAATTTGAATTTAAAAAAACTGACTGTGTTCCCCCCTTGGGCAAGCGTATATGGAATCTATTTGGACTCTTATGTAGAATGTCAGTGATAAATAAAATGGAAATCAAGTTAGGGCGAGTCATCAATTAGGTTTTAAGAGAAAGTAGCGCGTTTAAAAACCTTTAAAGAAGCCCCCAACCCCCTAAAGGGGGCTAAACACA
>JBDLSS010000199.1:0-7011 GCA_039799345.1 Pseudomonadota bacterium | reverse complement strand
GGTTAATATGGGATTTAGGTTTGTGAATTTTATGAGTTTGTTGAGGAAAAACTGATAATGTGCCACGTGCTGTATATTGAAGATGACTTTATGACTGCCTTGTTAGTCCAAGAGTGGTTATCTCATAACAACTACCACGTTGATTGGGCGCATTCGGCAAGCGAGGGCAAACAACTTCTTAAAGATTCCAAGTATGATATTGTTTTAGTTGATTATTTTCTTCCAGAAATCACAGGTCTTGAATTGATTCAAGAACTGGGGGGCGCAAATTTTGATTTACCCGTCATTATGTTGACGGGAGCAGGTGATGAAAAAATAGCAGTTGAAGCGATGAAGGCGGGAGTGACAGATTATATTTCAAAATCCCAACTCGTTAAAAATCCACAATTATTACTTACAGCGATTGCGGATGCTTTAGAACAATACAAAAATTTACAAGCACAACAGCAAGCAGATATTGCCTTGCGCCAAAGCGAAGAACTGTATCACCAATTATTTGAATGTAGCAAAGCCGTTAATTTATTAATCGATCCCAACGATGGCAAAATTATTGATGCCAACACCGCCGCCCAACACTATTACGGTTATTCGAAATTGCGCTTACGCAATATGTTTATTTGGGAAATAAATATGCTTTCCCAAGAAGAAGTACAAGCCGAAATGCAGCTTGCGCAGAAGGAAAAGCGTAATTATTTCAGATTTAGGCATCGGCTAGCGACAGGCGAGGTGCGCCATGTGGAAGTACATTCAGGTCCATTCACCGCAAGTCACCGCGTGTTGCTCTATTCCATCGTGCACGATGTTACTGACCGCATTAAAGCAGAACAAGCCTTGGTTGAAAGTGAAAAGCGTTTCCGTTTAATGGCGGACTCTGCACCCATGTTCATTTGGATGTCTGACACGACGGGTGCTTGTATTTATTTGAATAAAGTGTACTTAGAATTTACGGGTAACACCTTGGCTGAAGGATGCGGTGACGGTTGGACAAAAAGTATTCATCCTGATGATTATCAACAGGTGGTTGCGAATTATCTACAAACGTTTGAAAAACGTGAAGAGTTTCGTATGGAAGCTCGTATGTTGCGCCATGAGGATCAGACTTATCGTTGGTTGTTTAACATCGGTGTGCCCCGTTTTAATGAAATGGCGGAGTTTGCAGGCTATATCGGCACTTGTGTGGATATAACTGAACGCAAGCAGATGGAAAACCAACTGCAACAACTTTTAGAACAACAACACGTTATTCTTAATAATATCCCGATGGGCATTGTGTTTGTGGATGAAAAACGTCAGTTCATTCGTATCAATCAAAAAATGGAAGAAGTTTTTGGATACAGTGAACAAGAATTATTAGGCGAGCCTACCACTAAGATTTATGCTGATCCCAAAACTTGGGAGTTTATCGGAGAAATTGCCTATCCCAAATTAGAACAAGGTGAAACCTATCACACGGAGCAACTCATGCGCCGCAAAGATGGCTCTACCTTTTGGTGTCGTTTATTGGGACGTGCTGTTAATCCAAACAATATGCGTCAAGGTGCGCTTTGGAATATTGAAGACATCACTGCAAAGCGTCAAATCGATGAAAAATTGCAACTTGCCTCAGCCGTATTTGAAACCAGCAGTGAAGCAATTTTTGTGAGTGATGCTCAGCAGCATAATTCTATCATCATGATTAATCCTGCTTTTACCGAAATCACAGGGTATCAAGCCTATGAGGTTTTGGGAAAACATCCAAGTGTACTCACCAAAAAGCCTTATCATCATGAGCACGTTCATGAAATGCACTTTGCCTTGCAGGAAAAGGGAAAATGGCAAGGGGAAATTTTTAATTTTCATAAAAATGGTACGCAATACCCGATTTGGATTTCTATCAGCGCAATCAAAAATAATGAAGGCAAGATAACGCAATACGTTTCCATTTTTAGCGATATAAGCGAACGTAAAAAAGCAGAAGCTGCTTTACAACATCGTGTTTATCATGATGAATTGACCAGTTTGCCGAATCGCAGCTTTTTCCTCAAACGCTTAGAAGAATACATTGCGATTTCCCAAAAACATAAAACCCAGCTGGCCTTGTTTTTTATCGATTTAGATCGTTTCAAATGGGTCAACGATAATTTTGGGCATGACGTAGGGAATTTATTATTAATTGCTGTGGCTCAACGCCTTAAGCAATGTATTCGTAGCAGTGACCTAGTTTCACGTTTAAGTGGCGATGAGTTCACCCTGATTTTGCCAAACTTATCAAAAACCTCCGTGGTCAAGGTGATTGCAACGCGCGTGATCGATGCCTTATCGCGTTCTTTCCAATTGGCAGGGCACAACTTGAATATTTCTGGCAGTGTCGGAATTGCTATCTATCCGCAAGATGGTGACGATATTCAAACACTTTTAAAACACGCTGACATCGCTATGTATAATGCGAAAGGCGCAGGACGCAATAACTATCAATTTTATGTAGATGATGAAACCGATCAGCATAAAATGGTACGCTGAAATAGCGGTTGTAAGTTGAGCGATAAAAGAAATAACCTTGCCACAACAGTCCACTGCTGAAAATATAACTATTTGAGCTATAATAGAAAGAATATTAAAATGCGCCGTTTATACTGAAAAATTAGTTCAGATACTTGCATAAGGCAGCATAAGGCAAGTAATGCCCAGTATTCAATATCCCTATGAACCGCGCTATAATTTCACTCTAAAATTCATGCGCTTGTCCTGATGAGTACGCCATTACTTAAGATGACGCATTGCCCATAGTCTTGCTCAGTGCACCCCTCCTATCACCCTATTATTGCATAGCGATCCCATTCGATAACCCTGTAGAATGGACATCTTATGACATCAGATAAATTCAGGCATATAAATTGAAAGGACTAGATAAAGTTTCAAACGGAATTTCCCATGAATCAGTCTGTCACTATGGATAAACCGATCAAGCATCGTGAAATGGTACTGGCCTATCACGAACGCACTAAACACCAGTTCGAGCACTATGCCGCAGGTCCAAGCTACATCGACTGGGATGCACAGCCTGAGCCGTTTCGTCGGTTTGCGGGTGCACCCACAATCGCCTTGCCTTTGGTGGCAGACAAGATTGAAACGCGCTTTGCAGGCTTAAATCTGCCCGTGCCACCCCGCCCTTTCAATCATAAAAATGTCTCCGCCTTGCTAGAATTATCGCTGGGTCTGTCTGCGTGGAAACAATATGAGCACAGCCGTTGGGCATTGCGTTGTAACCCCTCGAGCGGCAATCTACACCCCACCGAGGGCTATCTTGTTTTACCATCGTTCGAACACATTCCTTCAGGGGTTTATCATTACTTAAGCCACGATCATGCACTCGAACAACGCGCAAATTTTCATCACGAAACGCCGTTAATGGATATTTTATCGCCTTATAGCTTTCTTATTGGTTTATCCTCAGTGACGTGGCGTGAAGCTTGGAAATATGGTGAGCGGGCATTTCGTTATTGCCAGCACGATGTGGGACATGCAATTGCTGCAATTCGTTATGCCGCCGCTGCATTGGGTTGGTCAGTGCAAGTCTTACGCAATTGGGCAGATGATGAAATTTCCCATGTCTTAGGCATTGATCGCGATGCCGATTTTCTTGATGTCGAACACGAAGCCCCTGAAGTCATGTTGTGGGTTGTCACACAACCGACCGTTTTACTGCAACGCAAAACCACCCAAAGTTGTTGTTTGGGGGGAAATGCACTGGTGCGCTTGATGCAAGAAGCCAAGTGGCAAGGCAGAGCAAATCTACTCGATCCTAAACATGAATATACGTGGAATATTATTGATGAAATGGTTCACGCCACCAGCAAGCCCGCCACCTGCGAGCCTGTTTACCGCGCTGCACCATTACCTGATTTATTAGCCTTAGATTGTGACAAAACTGCCGCAGATTTAATCCGACAACGCCGCAGTGCACAATTTTTTGATAAAAATAAAAGTTTAGAATTATCAAAGTTTTATCGTATGATTGACGCGACTTTACCCCGTATTGAGCACGCGCCTTGGGATGTTTTGACTCGCAATCCGCATATTAATTTGGTATTCTTTGTGCATAGAGTTGAAAAACTATCCGCAGGTTTATATGTTTTAGTCAGACAACCCGATGCCTTGCCTGCTTTAAAAGCAAGCTTTGCGCGTGAGCAGTTCACCTGGACTAAGCCTGAGAGCTGTCCTGAGCATTTAGGGTTTTACCATCTCGTGAGTGCCAATGCACAAAAAAGTGCACGGGTCATCTCCTGTCATCAAGATATTGCAGCCGACAGTGCTTTTAGTTTAAGCATGGTCGCCGAGTTTAAAACCAGTTTAGAGTTAGGGCCTTGGGGTTATCGGCAATTATTTTGGGAAGCAGGGGTCATCGGTCAAGTTTTGTATTTAGAAGCAGAAGCCGCTGGGGTCAGAGGCACTGGAATTGGGTGTTTCTTCGATGACGCAATGCACAATTTATTGGGATTGAACGACAATACTTATCAAAGTATTTACCACTTTACTGTGGGCAGTGCTTTAGAAGATAAGCGTATTGAAACATTGCCAGCCTACGCACATTTACCAGCTATCATTACAACATAACAGGATATTAGGAATTTTTATTTCATAACACTCATTAACACTTGCAGATTACTGAGCGTTATGAAATATGACATATCATTGAGCGAATGAAACCCCAATGTTAACATTATCAAAGATATTAGATGTTGACTCAACTTCAAAAGGAAAAGACCAGCAAGCCTTTTGGAATGAGCAATGTGCGGAGATAAGCTCACAGTTATGGTTACCCACTGCGAATGACTTGCAAGATTTAGGGGCGAACTCATCAAGCAAATTATTGAGTTCCATGCTGGAAACATCATGGTTCTCAAGCAATGTGTATATTGACTCAAAACCTAACTTATCAAAGCGTTACTCAATATCTAGCCAGTTTTTAGTTACAAAATGTGCTGATAATGACATTATCAAAAGTAAATTAATCAGGATTTATCCGAATCAGAATCAACGTAAAGTTTTTTACTATTGGTTAGGAACAGCCCGTTACGTTTATAACCAGACGATAAATTTACTTAAAAATTACGAAGGTAAAAAACCTTCATGGATGGACATAAAAAAAATGTTTACGCGGCTTTTGCCAACGTGGACAAAAGATGTACCATTTCAAATCAAAGGGATAGCAATAAAACAAGCCCACGCAGCATTTTTTGCTACGTTGAAAGCTTGTAAAGGCAAATCTGTTAGTTTTCGTTTTCGCAGTCGTAAAGACCTAGAACAATCGTGCTTCATTCCAAAAACAGCGATTAAAGCAGAAGGTATTTATCACACAGTTTCAGGTAAAGGTTTGCGTTTTAGCGAGTCTTTACCTGAGTCTGTATTAGATTCATGTTTAGTGTGGAAAAGTGGAAAATTTTATCTTGCGGTGCCTTACAAAACACAAGTTGTTTCAATTGGCGATAACCAAGCCCGACTTGTCGCTATCGACCCCGGCGTGCGTAAATTTTTCACTTTCTACACTGAAAATAGTTGTGGTTTTGTGGGGCAAGCTGATTTTTCACGCTTACAACGACAAGCCTTTCATCTGGATAAGTTGATTTTAAAATCATCCGAAGCTCCTAAACAACGCAAACAGGCAATGTTTAAGGCAGCAAATCGAATGCGAACTAAAATCAAAAATTTAGTTAATGAATTACATCACAAAGCTGCATTATTTATGGTTAAGAATTTTGATGTAATATTACTACCCACGTTTGAAACTAAACAAATGACTTCAAAAGCAGGACGTAAGTTGCAAAGTAAAACTGTACGAAGTTTGCTGTCATTTGCGCATTATCGTTTCAAACAGTTTTTGAAAAATAAAGCTGTTGAATATGGGAAGAGCATTGTTGATGTGTGTGAAGCATATACTTCTAAGACACATCCACAAACAGGTGAAATTAGAAATATTGGTGGTGCAAAAGTCGTCAAATTACTTGACGGTTCTGTGGTCGATAGAGATATTGTCGGAGCGCGTAATATTTTGTTACGTGCATTGGTAGATAAGCCCGACTACTTTGATGTAGTCGCAGTTAACCATTCTTGTTAAGAATAGTTAAGTAAAAATTGTCGGAGTCTCTATGCGTGATAACAGTTTGTCATGCACGCGGTCGGGAGTTGATTCGCAGGATAAGCGAACGCCCGCCGCGCTAGATAGAACCATAGGATGGTTGGAGGGTATCATTCACGTCGGATTAAAGGTGAGCCTCCATGAGCAACGGTTATTTTATAAGTCAACAAATCAACAGCTTGAGTGTTATCACTCAGCGTATCTGTCCTAGTTCTGAGTTACCTGAATTAGGTAAGCAGGCTTTCAAAGTGTTGTATCGCAGCAAGGCACACGCCGCCCTTGTGGTACGTTTTCACGGTCAAGTTTATGCGTATATCAACCAGTGTTTATACTCTGGTAAGCCTTTGGACAGTGAAGATGCCCACATCTTTGATGAAACAGAACATTTTCTACGCGCCAGTGACAGCGGTATTTGCTACAGTCCTATCACTGGTGAAGGTTACAGTCCTATTTGCATGGGGCAAAAGCTCACCGCATTACGGGTCGCTGAATTGGATGGGGTGGTTTATCTCAAAGATAAGCACGCAACCTTGTACAATAACACCTTGATTAAACTTACTTTAGATGCTGAAGACGATGGCAATATTGTGTTATTCCAAGAGGAATATTCCAGTATTTGTAATGCCAGCTAGTTGAGTGGTTTTGCCGAAAAGTTTGACGCGAATTTGTTGATATAAATCTCGAGACCTGAGTATTTTTTAAAATATTCAGGTCTCGATTTCGTTTAAAGCCCCGCTTTTCACAAATATCTGAACACTCAGAATATACCCAAAAAATGCTACACTGCTCACCTTCCCCAAACCTTTAAATAACCCATGTCACACATTCAAACGTATTGGCGCAAACTCGATGATTTACGCAATATTTCAGGTGCGAGCAATGAAAGCGCATTGCGA
>JBDLSS010000198.1:0-5834 GCA_039799345.1 Pseudomonadota bacterium | reverse complement strand
CATGGGGTTTAGTCTTGTTAATGAGTGGCTTAGCAACTTTAGGGCAATTGTGCATGACTGAGGCATATCAACTTGCGCCCGCCGCTCAAATGGGCATTTTTAGCTATACCGCCGTGTTATTTTCGACTTTATACGGCTGGTTATTTTGGCACGAAGTGGTAAGTTATTCGTTTTTTGTGGGCGCGGGATTAGTATTCATTGCAGCAATGTTGCGGAAATCGTGAAGATTACGGATTTAAAATAAGGTAGCCCACCATTACATATGGACTTATCAAACTTTGGTGGGCAATGCCCACCCTACTGAATACTAAACTCGGGTAAAATAAAGGACTACCAATCCTCTATCGTGATAATTATAGATATTATTCACGACTCTCGTCCGCAAAGTGCTACTTTGGGGCTTTCTGATTACTAAGCGAATTCACAATTACACCATGTCTGCTACTTTCAAATTATTTATTACCGCCCCCAAAGGTCTCGAGCCTTTACTCGCGGACGAACTCATCGAACTGGGTTTAAACGAAGTCCGTCCCACCCGTGCAGGGGTTTCCTGTCAAGGCACACTCGCGCAAGCCTACCGTATTTGTTTATGGTCACGCATTGCCAACCGCGTGTTATTGCCGCTCACCAGTTTTCCCGCCCCGACGGATCGCGATTTATACGCAGGCATTGCCAAAATCGAATGGGAAGAACACTTGTCGAAACAAGGCTGTTTCGCAGTCGAATTCACCAGCTTACATTCCGCAATGAAGCATACCCATTACGGCGCATTGAAAGTCAAAGATGCCATCGTTGACCAATTTCGGGAACGTTATCAAATTCGTCCTGACGTGGTTTTAGAACAACCCGATATTCGGATTAACGTGCATTTGCGCGAAGACGTTGCCAGCGTCAGCCTTGATTTATCAGGCGAAAGTTTACACAAACGCGGTTATCGTACCGAGGGCGTGCTTGCGCCACTGAAAGAAAATTTAGCCGCCGCGATTTTACGCAAAGCAGGCTGGGACAAAATCGCAGCCGCAGGTGGCAGTTTGCTAGACCCGATGTGTGGTTCAGGCACGTTTTTAGTCGAAGCGGCGTTCATTGCTGCGGACATCGCGCCGGGTTTAGAACGCGATTATTTCGGATTCACCCATTGGAAGCAGCACCAGCCTGAAGTGTGGGCAGAATTAATTAAAGAAGCCCGTGAACGCCGCGCCGCAGGTTTAGCAAAATTACCACTGATTCAAGGCTATGATGCCGACATCAGTGCAATTCGAGTTGCCACGGGCAATATTCAACGCGCGGGTTTTGCCAATAAAATCCACGTTGAACACCGTGCCTTAGCGCAATTTGCGCCCAATCCCGAGCATAAAACGGGTTTGGTGATTGTCAATCCCCCGTATGGCGAGCGTCTCGGCGTGACTGAAGAATTGCGCCATTTATACGGTTGTTTGGGCGACCGTTTGAAAAATCATTTTGCGGATTGGGAAGCGGCGGTGCTGGTCAGTCATGCGGATTTGGGCAAATGTATCGGCATTCGGGCGCATCGTATGTTCAGTTTTTACAATGGCGCGTTGGAATGCAAATTATTGCGTTTTCATTTGCAGCCTGAATGGTTTATGCACGCTTATCATGCCCAAAGTCCTAAAAAGCAGGCAGAAGCGGCGGCAACTTTGGCAAAAACGCAAGTGCTTGAACCGCAATTTAGCGACAGCGGGCAAATGTTCGCCAATCGTTTAAAAAAGAATGTGAAGAATTTGGCGCAATGGGTGCAGCGTGAAAATATTCATTGCTATCGTTTGTATGATGCTGATTTGCCTGAATACGCGCTGGCGGTGGATGTGTATGAAGAATGGTTGCACGTTCAAGAATACGCGCCCCCGAAAACAATTGACCCTGACAAAGCCGCGCAACGTTTGGCAGAAGCTTTAAATATTATCTCTGAAGTGTTGGATGTGCCGAGTTCACGGATTTATTTGAAAGTGCGTCGCCCCCAAAAAGGCACGGCGCAATATGTCAAACATAATCAAAGCGGGCAGTTTTTTGAAGTGCATGAGGGGGACGCGGTGTTTTTGGTCAATCTCAGCGATTATTTGGACACGGGCTTGTTTTTAGATCACCGTTTGACACGGCAAATGTTGCATGATGTGGTTGAAGGTAAACGTTTTTTAAACTTGTTTGCGTATACAGGTACGGCAACCGTGCAAGCAGCTTTAGGCGGTGCGAGTTCAACGACTAGCGTGGACATGTCTAAATCTTATTTAGCCTGGGCGCGGCGCAATTTGGCGCGGAATGGTTTCAGTGACCAACGCCATCATTTCATTCAAGAAGATTGCATTGCGTGGCTTGCCAAGGAAACTCAGCATTATGAGGTGATTTTCTTAGACCCGCCTACGTTCTCGAATTCTAAGCGCATGGAAGGCGTGCTCGATGTGCAGCGCGATCATGTGGAATTAATTCGGGCAGCCATGCGTTGTTTGACGCGGCGCGGGGTGTTGATTTTTTCAAATAATTATCAACGCTTTAAGCTTGATACGGAGGCTTTGAGTGATTTGGAAATTCAGGATATGAGTGCGGCGACTTTGCCGAAAGATTTCGCGCGTAATCCTAAGATTCATCAGTGTTGGAAGATCACGAATAAGATTTAAAGCTTATGAATGTAGTGGAATATGGGTTTCGAGCAGTTCATCCGGTTAGTTGGTGCAGGTTTGCAACATTACCTGACAGTTTACCCAGCAAGTCACATCAAGTGGTGTGGATGGCGGGTAAAGGCTGTATTCCTCAAGCTAACTTGTTATTGGTTAATTTACGCTAAATCTTATACTTTAAAACCCCGCTCTGAATTAATCGGAGCGGGGTTTTTCTTTGTTGAAAATAAGCTAATTTATTTTCTATCTAAGTCTTAAACCTACTTATATTCTTATGTATTTCCATAAAAAATATCTTCTGAAAGCCTTTTTCTCAAAAACTACTTGCTAGTAATGCTTATTTCTACAAGAGTTCTATTTTTTGCCGCAAATATAGATTTATAAATGAATAATACTTAAAGAACGAATTATTAAAAATCTTATACAGCAAGAATCATACAATCTGAATAAAAATATACGGAAATATAAAGCCAAACTAGGCTCTTTTTTTCCGAAAAAAATCTTGTTTATAAACCGTAATTTCCATATGATTAAACACATTCTCAGGAGGTTGTTATGCCTAAAAAAGGAGTTGTTTTACCTGAACAAGCTATTCTATTAATTAGAAAATATTTATCAGAGCATGAATACACTCAGGAGTATTTTGCAACACATATTCTCAAAGTAAATGTGAGAACATTTAATAACTGGCTCACAGGTAGAAGCTCCGTTGAATTAGAAAAATTAGAAATAATTATTAGAGAGCTGGGTATCGGTGTTGAAGACTTTCTGGGCAGTAATGTTCCTGAAGAATATCGTGCACGAGATGATCTATTTCCAACAATTCGCCTTATTTATGAAAAAGGCATTGCTGCTTACGTTAAGACTAATTACCAAAGAGTTGCTAAGTTATTCTTGCAGCATATCAGTTTTAATAAATTTCCAAGAACAGGTTATTTTCATACTTTTGAACACGATGTCCATAAAGGTAAGAACTATTACTGTCAAGTATGGATTCTTCCTGAAATACCTGTTGAGGAAGCTACGTTCACATTTAGTTTTACAATTTTTAGGTTATTACGTATTACTTATGGCGAAGTCATTCTTAAAAAGGATAGCATCGAGATAAAACAATTTTATCAACCGCCAAATTACACCATTAAAAGACCTAAAGAGCATCCAATGTGCATTAAGGCAGCGACTTGGTTTGATGAGGCTGATCATACCTTTATCGTCAGCAGCCAAACTAAGTTTAGGTTGGAAAATAAGGGGCAGATTTTAGAGGAGGAACTTGAGCGTAAAAGAAAGGAAATGGCAGTCTTTTGGAAACATTTCTTTTTTCATAATGAATAACATTTTGTTTTTAAAAAAAATAGAAAAGATATAAGCTTTACTCCTGATTAAACAGAGTTAGCTCTGTTATTTATCACCGGCTTATAAGCTTTATAAAAAATAATTCTGGCAAAAATAGGCTGTGAACAATTTTGCAGTCTTTTCCACCTCAATTTTTTAGGCTTTTTACTGAAGTCTAATTTTAACCAGTGTGGTGACACTCATGTTCAGTAGGAAACTCGTTGTCTTTTGGCTTTTAAGCTTTTTTATCCCGATAGTTCTCACGGGGTGTGGTGGGGGCGGTGAAGTGGCTGTTATTGCAGCTGTTCTCAAAAATGTTAGCAATAATAATGGGGACAATACCCCTAAATTGGGTAAAGTCTTTGTTGAACAGACCAGTCCAACCACTGCTAAAGTTACTTGGCAGGCTGCTACGGGCAGCCCAACTCCACAGGAGCAAATGGGTTATGAAATCCATGTAGCCGAAACCAGTGGATTCACACCGAGTAATGCTACTCGACGCACTACTGTGTTTGGTGTGACTGAAGCTGAAATTACGGGATTGGAAACTGGAAAAATCTATTATGTGTTGGTTATTGCTGTAAGTAAACAAGGCTATCGAAGTGAGGATCGTGAGTATAAGATAGTTATGATGAGTGACTCAAACACTCCATCACAAAAAATTATTCACGTTACTGACGTTAAAACAGATATAGGGTTAATTCTCAGACGTAGCGACCAATCAGAAGAGTTAATTACTATACATGGTAAGAAAGATGCTCAAGGGCATTTAATATCGGTAACAGATGTCATGCACAGTATTACATCATCTAAGTCTGTCTATTATCACCTTAATGCTGATTCCTTGGAAGTAATATTCATAAAACCAGGTAAGAAGTACAAGCTTACAATCAAGAATTATAACTCCATACAAAAAACTGCTGACATGTCTTTTACAGAACAGGAGAACAACGGTTCTGAGATATTAATTACACAAGCTACCAACGTACCTGTGCCTAATGGTTTGCCAATAAAAGACAGTGGACTAGGTTTAACAAAGTTCGCATTTAGTTACGATGTAACCACTTGCTTTAAAAATAAAAACTGTGACCCTAGTGAATGGGTGAGTGTCTGTTTATGGAATTGGGCTAACGATTTAATAAACCAAATAATGACGATGTTTTGTAATGCGCCGGTTAGTTCATTTGCAAGTGATATTAGTACCATATTAGTCGATTTTGGTAATGGTTTAGAGGGACGGAAGGGAAAACTTTGTGCTCCTTATGTGGTACCAGGGGAAAATTGTCCAAGTAGTCCTGTAGAGGATTTCAGTGAGATAAATGATCTAAATGATTTTACATCTTTCGGAGAGTGCTTGATTGGGCGTGGCAAAAAATTAGAAGTATGTTTAGACCTGCTCAGTGGATTTATGAACAATATGATGGATACTGTTGATGAAGTTAAAAGGTTGGCACAGTGTAAGCCAGCAAAAAGTACACCCATAGAGCAATGTACCCCAATACGCCCTAAAATTCCTAAAGGACCACGGGCAGGTGTAAAAGGTGATCCTCACTTTTATACGTTTGACCGAATGAGATTAGATTTTCAAGCGGTTGGAGAGTTTATCTTTGTTAAGTCTATAGTTCCTAATGATCCATTTGAGATTCAGGTTCGCCTGTCACCATTTGAGGGTAGAACGGATGTTTCTATCATCCGAGCAGTTGCCATGAATGTAGGGGGGGAGAGGGTTGGACTTTATCCTAGTCAGAAACCATCTGTCTATGTCAATGGTATTCCAACAGAATTATCCAATGCTAGTCTTTTATTGCCGCACGGTGGTCGTATCACACTGATTGGCTCATCATACAGTGTGGGTTGGCCCAATGGTGATGG
>JBDLSS010000197.1:0-4961 GCA_039799345.1 Pseudomonadota bacterium | reverse complement strand
GTTTTTTCTAACAGCCTCAAAAAGAAACAGCAGAAAGTAGCTTAACCTAATGTTCTATAAATTAAATAACGTTAATGATTCAGCCCTCCCCTGTAGGGGGTTGGGGGCTTCTTTAAAGGTTTTTAAACGCGCTACTTTCTGTTAAAACTTAATTGATAACTCGCCCTAAGTTTTTTAAAAATGAATATTAATCTCATAGTTATCCAATTATTCTGCACTGATTTTATGAATCATGCTATCCCTTAAATGCAGGCAGGTTTAATTGTCGTGTCTAAAATAAGATGGTTTTTTTCTCTCTTTTCATGCCAAAGCTGAGAAACAACCTGAAACATAGCAAAGAGTGGGATAGGAGTGTGCTGGTCTTGGACGATTCAACATCGTGAGAAATTATATACTTAAAATCAATTAATTATAGACTCACTGTTTTGCAATATTCTAATTTTTTTAGCAGGTACGCCAGCATAAAGACTGTGTGCCGATAAGTCATGTAATACCACACTGCCTGCACCCACCACGGTTTTTTGATGAATATGAACTCCCGCCAAAATGGTGACATGCGTACCAATCCAGCAATATTCATCAATGCAAACTTTGGCAATTTTAGGCGGAAAAATTTCGCATAAAGGGGAATGATGAAAACTGCCTGCGTCACTGTGGGTGAGTAATGTGACATTTGGGGAAAGTGTGACACCCCGTCCCAGATAAATTTCCCCTTCTAAATCAAGATAACATCCCATGCCAATGTGCACATCATCTGCCACTGTCAAATTTTTAAAGCCTTGGCTTAGATTGAGGAATCTGACTTCATAAATGCGTACGTTATTACCAATATTTGCCCCAAATATTCGTAATAATTTAGCACGTCCTTGTGGATGAATCACTCCGCGTAAGCCTAACTCTAATAACATAAAGCCTGCTTTTTTAAAAGTTTTTCCTAATTTAAACAGATTTAAATAGGCTGCAATTCTAGGAGTGACTTCTCGTACAAACGCTTTCCATAACTTTATTGCCACAGTTTTGAAATTCCTGTGAGTTGCTGTACATTACACTATAGGAATAAAGCCCGAACCCGTTCCAAATCTTCAGGCGTGTCCACGCCAATTCCCGCATCAACCACCGCTTCTGCCACGTAAATTTTGCCGCCATCGTGCAATATTCGTAACTGTTCTAATGCCTCACCCAATTCCAAAGCACAAGGGGGTAATTGCGTACAATGCTGTAAGTAGGCTGCACGATAAGCATAAATCCCAATGTGTCGAAAATGCTGATGTGCGATAAACACCTCAGGATGTTGAGCAAAATGATCCCGCAAAAACGGCACGGGCGCACGACTAAAATATAAAGCAAAGCCTTGTTTATCGCGCACCACTTTCACTACATTGGGATTGAAGATTGCTTCATTAGTGGTGATTGGCTCGCACAAAGTAGCAACTTGCGCCGAAGTGTATTTGTGCAAGACGATTGCTACTTGTTGAATGAGCACCGAGGGCAATAAAGGCTCGTCACCCTGCACATTAACCACAATTAAATCTTCAGGCACATCGTTCAGGCGCAATACCTCCGCCACCCGATCTGTGCCTGAATTATGCGTTTTTGCCGTCATGCACACCTCTGCCCCAAACTTCAGGGCAGCGGCTTCGATGCGTTTATCATCGGTGGCAATAATGACCCGTTCCGCTCCGCTGGCGAGTGCTTTTTGATGCACATGTGCCAACATCGGCTTGCCGTCAATTTCTAATAAAGCCTTGGCAGGCAAGCGACTCGAAGCATAGCGGGCGGGAATCACCACCCAGTAACGTGGCATCATTTTAATTGCTCGTACAACAAGCTCAGCATTTTCTCAGCGGTTTTGTTGGTTTCAACACTACCTTGTTTATCCAATACAACTAACTGGCTATTTTGTCCAACGGCTTGTAAACGCACTTGGAAGTCTTGTTTCGCGACCGTATTATCACTGCCAAACCAGCCTGAGAAAAAGCCTTTTTCTTGTCCTTTGTTGCCCTCAGGATCAATATAACGCACAAAATAAACTGCCTTCGCCCGATCTCGATCTTCCACGGTGAAGCCTAAACGATCTAAAGCTAAGCCCGTTTTACGCCATGCGATTTCTAAAGGCTCGCGCACGATTAATTGCACGTTGTCTGTACTGTTACGCACTAATTCAGCTTTAAGCAGCGTTTTATCGCCTGTATTAGCAAGTAAAGTTCGTGCTTGTTTTTCTTCAACACCGAGCACGATCATGATACGGTTCAACATTTCGTTTTCGAGTTCGGGATTTGCAGGACGGCTTTGCCAGCCTGTGTTATCACCTTCAACAACTTCTTCAACCCCACGATGAGTCAAATAAATTTCGCTCGTTCCCGCCACGTTGCCCCGTTCCAAACGCACACGGAAACGATCCCGTGTTGGGGCGGAATACAACATGTCTAAGGCTTTACCTAATAATTTACGCAGTCCATCTTGCGGTACGTCAGCGCGATTTTCTTTCCATTCAGTTTCTAAAATCCCAATTTGTTGATTATCGGTGGTGAGTACAAAGCCACTTTCCAACCAAAAACTACGCACTTTTTGCCAGACACTTTCCACAGGAGCTTGCACCACCAGCCAGCGCGTATTGCCTTCGCGTTGCATTTTAACTTTTTCAAAACTGGGCAACACGGTTTCAATCCGTTTTACTGCTGCGACTTGTTGACCGTTTACCTCACCGCGTCCTTTATTGTATTCAGAAAGTTTCGCGCTACTATTATTTGGGGTGATATCTGGCACAACTAATTGATCATCAATACTAGAACTCATCAAATCGGGTGGAATTTCTAAAGGATGCACCGTGGTGCTTTTTTTATAATCTGCACGATTATCAGGAAACACTTGCTCAGTTTGGCGCAAGGTGCTACAGGCGGTGAGTCCGCCACAGAAGATTATCCAACCAAGAGCTTTTTCTAAACGTAACATTCGGGAGACCTTCATCCAATTTTCTTTATGGTCTGAAACCTCCCCCTTCAGGGGGATAGTTAAATGGTGCTAACAGGGGTGAGCATGTTATCATTTTTGGTGACCTCTTCGTTTACGGAGAGGTAATCCACCGACCTCTATCTGTCGATGGCTTTTTCACTCGACAGATGAGATCGAGTACGGATTGAAACATCACTATTGGGTTTGAGCACGCGCAGGGACTAAAATGGGCGCGGCTTCTAAAACAGGGAGTAGCTTCGGTTGAGGATACACCGTCCGATCATCTGCCCATGTTGAGTCAAGTTGTTTTATCACGGTACTACAGCCCAGACTGGTTGCACAGAGTGCTGTGATTATTAAAAGTCGTGAAAGGTGGTGCATGGCGTTATAAAACTTGTGCTTGCCGCATCGCTTGTTCAACCGTCGCATGGTATTGGGTACTGAGGGGGGTTAAGGGTAAGCGAATGCCGCCGTCCATTAAACCTTGACGTTGTACCGCCCATTTTGCAGGAATCGGATTGGCTTCTAAGAATAAGTCGCGGTGTAAACCTGTTAAACGGGCATTGATAGCTTCCGCTTCTGCACGCTTGCCAGCAAGGGCAAATTGACACATGTCGTGCATTGCCTTGGGGGCAACGTTGGCGGTGACAGAAATCACGCCGTCGATGCCTGCTAAAATGCTTTCCATCGCGGTTTCATCGTCGCCGCTGTAAATGGCAAAATTGTCGCTGCGGCAGGTGTCAATCAATTGGCGAATGCGCTTGGAATCGTTTAAAGCTTCTTTAATCCCAATAATATTGGGAATGGCGGTTAAACGTTGCACCGTGCTCGGTAACATATCGCAGGCGGTGCGGCCGGGTACGTTATATAAAATATGTGGCATTGGCACGGCATCGGCAATCGCTTGATAATGTAAAAATAAACCTTCTTGGGTTGGCTTATTGTAATAAGGTGTCACTAATAAGCTAGCGTCTGCACCTGCTTTCATCGCTTCACGGGTTAAAAAGATCGCTTCCTGCGTGGAGTTTGAACCCGTGCCTGCAATTATAGGGACTCTTTTTTCTGCATATTCAACGATTAAACGAATCACTTCACAATGTTCTTCGTTATCTAGGGTAGCAGATTCGCCTGTGGTACCAACAGCGACAATCCCATCTGTTTGTTGTTCAATGTGATAGTTTACTAAACGGCGTAATGCCACCGTGTCAATACTGCCATCGGTGTGCATTGGCGTGACTAACGCCACAATACTGCCTTGTAACATTGCAAACTCCTAAAATAAATGAAAATAAATGTGCATAGTAAGATTGTTAGGCTCGAATGACAAGATCAGTCGTGTTCTGGAAAATTTTATAATCGTCAAAGATGAACTGATTAAGCATAGTCTAGCTTTTTAGAAAAGTTTTGTTTTGTGTAAATTTGCTAGGGCGTGCCATGAATGAAGTTTTAACTGCGCCCCAACCCTCTAAAGAGGACTAAACCTTAAAGCCAGCCCCTAAATCCCCTAAAGGGGATGGCTAAATCATTAACGGTTATTTACTTTAGGAGCAATAGGTTACATACATTTTGTTATTTATCACTGTTTTTCTATTTTCTGTTTTGACAAGTTTGACCAGCTAATTTTCTCTTTCGTGAAAATTACAGGGCTGTTTTTAGTTGCAATGTTTTTATGAAAGTCAACAGCTATATTTTAAATGTATCATAACTATATGATACAAAATCATAAGATAGACTATGCGACAAGTTATACGGCTCTTAAGAAAAAGTGTACAGCCCAGTGAGTTTTTTCTAATAGCCTCAAAAAGAAACAGCAGAAAGTAGCTTAACCTAATGTTCTATAAATTAAATAACGTTAATGATTTAGCCCTCCCCTTTAGGGGGATGGCTGAATCATTAACAGTTATTTACTTTAAGAGCAATAGGTTACATACACTTTGCTATTTATCACTGTTTTTCTATTTTCTGTTTTGATAAGTTTGACCAGCTAATTTTCTCTTTCGTGAAAATTA
>JBDLSS010000196.1:0-7557 GCA_039799345.1 Pseudomonadota bacterium | reverse complement strand
CGTTGTACAGGTTTTGTTAAATCCTTGGGATCGTAACGGTATGCACGATATAAACCTCGGTCGTTGCGTGCCACAGCCCATAATTGACCCGCTTGATATCGCAGCCAGTTTACCGAAGTTGATAATTCTAATTCAGCTAACACTTGTGGTTTATCTTTACCCCACTTCACTGTGAATAAAGATTCATCGCCCAAAGCCGCCAGAATATTGGCTTGTAAGGGCACACTGCGTAATAAAGATGTGCTGACATCTAAACGTCCCAAATCTTGCAATTGATCATTGGCAAAAGACAGCAGTTGTAAATGATTACCCGCTTGAGTTTCCCAAGAAGTTAAAGGAAACACCGCCGTGCTTTGTTGCCAATCCAAAAATAAGGCGCGTTCATCTTCCAAGGCAATCGAACTGGTTTGACTAACTTCGCCCGCAAATGAGGTAAAACGGCTTAACTCTTTGGGATTAGTGGGGTCTTTCACGTCAAATAAACTCGCGGCAACCCGACGCACCCAAGTATTTTTTTCATTGGGCAAGGGCTGATCATTCACTCCCAAGGCAAACAAGCGATCATTATTGAAGAATAATTTTTCAGACCAGCCGGGCACTTTTAGTTCACCCACAATTTTGGGCGCGGTTGCGTCATTCAAATCAATCACCCATAAAGGATCAGTGCGTTTATACGTCACCACAAAAGCGCGATTGTCGGTGAAGCGCGTGGCAAATAATTGTTCGCCAATGGCAATATTATCGACTTTGCCAAGCAGCGGCATTTTTTCACTGCGTAAATCATAAATCGCTAAACTGCTGCCTTTGCTGCGATCAGGTGCGCCATAAACTAAACGCAATTGCTGATTGAACACATTCAGGTGAAATTCCGAAGGCACTTGTCCGGGTACTAATAAACCGGGCAACGCTCTTAATGGCGCACTGGCTTGGCTCAAGTCAAACACTTGCACCTGTGACGCAGTCCAATTATTGGCTTGTGGATTGTCGTTTACCAACACTAAATAATCGGGGAAAATGGCAATTGCGGGGGAATAACCGCCAACTTTTGCGGTGTCTAAAATTTGTAATTTCCCTCGTGCATCTAAACCTAAGGCGGTAATTCGAGTAATGACTTGGCTGGCAACGCATCCAATACAATCCGCTTTTGTGAAGGTTTCCGAGTCAGACATCACGCTGTAAATTACATTTTCACGTCGCCGTGATTGCAAGAAATTGCCTGTCGCAGTCCATTGATCCACAGGGTTAAGTTTGCCATCAGCACTGCGGCTAAATACGGTTAATATCGTACCCGCACCTTGTGAAGACAGACTTTCCAAAAGCACGGTGTATTGTCCCAATTGATAAATTTCGCGCGGCGTACCTTGTAAGGCATAACTGGTGCTTAATTTGGGCTGTTCAGGCTTGCTGACATCAATCACTTGTAAACGTTGTGCTTGCGCGTTGGCATACCATAATTCTGTGCCCATTAAGCGTAAAATATCAGGTTTTTCAGTTTGGGCGGTGCTGCCTGTGGCGGTGGTTGGACTGGGGATTACAGAGCTGTTTGCTGCCGCAGTTGGAAGAGCTGTCTTATCTGCACTCGCCGTTGTGGTGTAACCTGTGTAACTATTAGGCGATAAGAAAAAGCGTTGTCCTTTAATCCGTTCCTTGCTGGCTGCTACATTTAAGGGAAACATCGAAACCGCTTGCCAGTTATCGCTATTGAGCGGGTCACTGTTTGCAGGCACGGCAACCATGCCCATAAAACAGCGATGGGTGTCGGGGCAGGCGGTGGGTGGGGAATTGGTCAGATTAAACGCATCGAAGGGTTTTAAATCCAAGGGATTATTAGAAATTGGCTGTAGCCCTTTTTGCCAGGCTTTTTCCAAAGTCCATGATTGAAACATATCTGCGGCAGAATTATCTTTATCAAACCACACCAAATAAACCATCATCCCTTGCAGGTCACGGTCATTGCTGACCACCACCTGCGATGGTTTATCATTGTCGGCTTGTACATCGATTTGCCATGCGGCACTGTTGAGACTGCCTAAACCTAGGCAAAGTAGACTGAGCCATCGAAAAATACGCATAAATACCTCACAGATTTGTAGATTAAATAAGTATAGCACTGTGGGCTTAATATTTATATTTTCGAAAGGGGCAATAAAAATAAGGGTAGTTTGGATTATATAAAGCAACCCAAACTACATGATTTAACAGAGCTAATTACAAACCCATACAGTTCGCATAATACGTGACAGTTCCTGGCCAATCCGAGAAAATGCCCTTAATCCCAATATCTTTGGCAAGCAGATTGAGAAATTCAATGGCATCGCTGTCGTTGTGAATTGCATTATTAACCGATTGGTAATACCAACCGCCGCCTGTTTTCAATAAACCTGAGCGTTCCAGCGTCCACGTAATGATATTCAATCCTAATGCTTTCGCTTTAATCGCATAATCTGAAGGTACAATACGTTGATTGCTGTCTAAACTCACCAGCAGCCAAGTGGGTGGGCCAATATATTTCACGCCTTTTGCCACCAAATCAGGTAACTTCGCCGTTGATGCGGCAATTTTGGCTGCGTCGAAAGTGTCGATTTCATCCAAAAATAAAGCTTGTAAACCAAAGCTAGGCTCGTTTTTAATCCAATATACAATATCTGCCAAATTAAATGACTGGGGAAATACTTGACTGGCAGGCACGCCCGCAGCTTTGTATTCGTCAATCATTTGTTGTGCATATTGTTCTTGGGTATACGTGCCTTCATAGGGCATGGTGACGCTGGCAGCTTTCAATTCAGGAATCATTTTCACATCCAATTGTTTGAATAATTGGATGCTTTCCGCATGACTCATTAAAGTGCCACAACTGGAATATAAATCGGTACGCCAGTTCGGTGTGCCGCCTAAATATTGTTCTACTGTGCTTGCTTGGGGGTTGCTGGCATCCATTTTACCGCACAGGGTTTTAAATTCTGAGTAAGTAATATCGCTGGTGCAGCATTTTGCTGAAGCTGCTTTGCCCGTCTTTGAGTCTGCGGGAGAAAATGGGGTTGAGCATTTAGCTGCTAAAGGGGTAGCGAGAATATTGGTCGTGGTATGCAAATCGCATTGTGAATGCCGACACACGAGTTGCTTGTCTTTGGTAAAAGTCACATCGCATTCAATCAAGCCCGCGCCCATACGCGCCGCCGCCATGTAAGACTCTTTGGTGTGCTCTGGAAATTGCAACCCCGCACCACGATGTCCCACTGAAAAATCTGTTTTTCTAAATGCCAAGTTACCGCATTGTTCCAACTGTGTTTTCAGCGGGCTTGCCTGCATACCATCAATCAGGAAGTAAGGACGCGGTCCTACTTGCACATTGCGACTGGGGGCGGTACTCATATTAGGCACAACGCTGGTTACTGAAAAATTACTGTCCTTGGTATTTTTCAGGTCGATTGAGTAACTTTTACCTGAGCTGTCTCCCAAAACTTGTAATTTGGGAATGTGTACCGCGCCTGTTTCAGGATAATAAATCGCCTCATCTTGCGCAAAAATGCCAGTGCTTAATAGACTTAATGTCAGTACTGTTAATAATCTCATCAATATCTCCTACACGATTAAGTAAATTACATCTTTACAAGACACTATTGTAACCAATGCAACAAGAGAAAGTTCATCTCAAAATGATGACAAATAGTGATGAGTATTTTATAAAACCGATTTGGAGTCTTTAAAAAGAAGTGAGTCGAAAGCTCGCTAGCTTATTCACCAGCCTGTGGATAAGCTGTTAGTAACTTGTGGATAACTTGTTAGTAACTTGTGGAAAACGCCATTTCTGGGACTGCTATCAACAATTTTATACAAAGTTACTAACAGCTTTTAAAAAGTTATCCACAACTTATTCACAGATTAATTATTTGTTTTTAAATAAAAAAATCGAGTTACTAACAGTTTTGCACAGCCTAATATTAATAATCTTTTCTTTATATATCTAATAGTGATGAGAACGCTGTGCAAAACTTTTTAAACCCCGCGCTTTGGAAAAACCGCCAACTGATTTTCATAATCAATGCGAATCAAAATTGCCAACATCACACAGGCAATTAACATGCTTGAGCCACCATAGCTCATAAACGGTAAGGTTAAACCCTTAGTCGGCAACAAACCCATATTCACCCCTAAATTAATTCCTGCCTGTAAACCAATCGCCAAACCAATGCCATAACTCACATATGCCGCATAATGCAGCCCCAAACGTTCTGCCTGCATTGCCACTACAAACGCGCGTAATACCAACCAAGCAAATAAACCAATCACCAACACCACGCCAATTAAGCCAAATTCTTCCGCTAAAATAGCAAACAGGAAATCAGTATGCGCCTCGGGCAAATAACTGAGTTTTTGCACACTGTTTCCCAAACCCACACCAAACAATTCACCGCGCCCAATAGCAATCAAGGATTGAATCAACTGAAAACCTTTATTGAAGGGGTCAGCCCATGGATTCATAAAACTGGCTAAGCGTCCGATACGATACGGTGCAATTAATAACACTAAACCTAAAGCCAAACCCACCACCGTCACCCAAAGTAAAAATTGACGCATGGGCACACCCGCAAGAAATAACATTCCCAATACCGTGACAAACATCACCACCGTTGCGCCGTAATCGGGTTCTAACAGCAGTAAACAGGTAATGGCACAGACCACTAGCATAGGTTTAATAAAACCGCTCATAGCGGCTCTCACTTCGATACTACGCCGAATTAAATAACCCGCCATGAATAAAATGATAAATAATTTCATCGGTTCAGACGGCTGCAAGTTGAAAAAGCCCAAACTAATCCAGCGCATACTGCCATTCACTTCGCGCCCAATGTGGGGAATCACCACTAAAATTAATAAAACAATCCCGATAAATAACAGTGAAATATTAATACGTTGCCAAAATTTCAGCGGAAATTGCAGCACCAATATCGCCAATATCAAACCCACTAAGTTGTAAATACTTTGTCGCCAGAAATAATAAAGTGGGTCGTTGAATTTAACTGTGGCAATATTCATTGAGGTAGAAGCCACCATTAACAAACCGAGCAAGGACAGCGCGAATCCGCAAAAGATAAACCCGAAATTGTAATTGGGCTTAAGAGTTTGTACACCTTCGCTGTTGGTGGAAAGCGGAATTTTTAGTGAAAACATAAGGTTACATAGGATATTTATGAAAATAAGAGAGGAAATCGTATCTTGAAAGTTTATGTATCTGTGTAATAGATACACAAACTTTCAGGAACACACCATGCAAGCCACTGTTCAAAAATGGGGAAACAGTTTAGCTCTCTGCTTACCAAAGCCGTTTACTTCTCAAATTAACATCGATGAGCATTCGCTGGTTGAAATCATTTTGGAAGGTAATCAGATTATTATCAAACCGATTCGCCCGCCTAAAATTAATTTAGATGAACTACTTGCGGCAATTACGCCTGAAGATTTGCACGTAGAAATTTCGACGGGCGACGCGGTGGGCAAGGAAATATGGTAACGAGTTATATTCCTAAACACGGCGATGTGCTGTGATTAGATTTTAATCCGCAAACAGGTCATGAACAGGCGGGGCGTAGACCTGCATTAATTTTGTCGCCACTGGCTTATAACCAGAAAACGGGGCTTGTACTGGTTTGCCCTATCACGAATCAAATTAAAGCTTTGCTATGTTGATGAGCTGCGCTCCCAACCCACTGAAGGAGGCTAAAAACAAAGCGTTAATTTTTAGGTAGTGCTCAAGTTGTAATGATTGTCTGAATCAGGATTGACAGGATTAAAGAATTTTCAGAATTAAATTTAATGTTGTGAAGATCAATAGGTAATCCTGTCAATCCTGATTCAGACAATAAGCTGGCTAAAATCCTTACTTACTTGGCACTGCCTAATTTTTATCTTTAGCCACCTTTAGGGGGTTGGGGGCTTCTTTCTAAGCTTTAACCCTTCACACGTTTTGCACAAATATCCGCTAAATGCGCTTTAAACGCATCACGTAAATTAGGATGTTGCAAGGCATAGTCAATGGTGGCAATTAAATAGCCCAATTTGCTACCGCAGTCGTAGCGCGTGCCTTTGAATTTATAAGCTAACACTTGTTCTTCCAGCAATAAATCAGCAATTGCATCTGTCAGTTGGATTTCGCCACCTGCACCGCGTTGGGTTTTTTCCAAATGTTTGAAAATATGGGGTGTTAATAAATAACGTCCGACCACGGCAAGATTTGATGGGGCTTTGTCGGGCGCGGGTTTTTCAACAATGCTGCTAATCCGTGATAAACCCTCGTACAAAGATTCAGATTTTACAATCCCATATTTATCGGTTTCTTCTTGGGCAACTTCTTCGACCCCAAGCACGCTACATTGTTGCTTTTCATAGACATTAATCATCTGCGCTAAACAAGAACGTTCTTCACCGTCGATTAAATCATCTGCCAAAATCACCGCAAACGGTTCATCACCGACCACAGGTTTTGCACACAGCACCGCATGTCCTAAACCTAAGGCTTCAGGTTGACGGATGTAAATGCAGGAAATGCCCGCAGGCACGATGTGGCGCGTCATTGCTAACAGGTCATATTTGCCGCGCCGTTCCAACTCATCTTCTAATTCTTGGTTCTTGTCGAAGTGATCTTCAATGGCGCGTTTACTGCCGCTGGTGACAAAAATCAATTGTTCAATCCCTGCCGCAATCGCTTCTTCGGCAGCGTATTGAATCAGAGGTTTGTCCACAATTGGGAGCATTTCTTTGGGGCTGGCTTTAGTGGCGGGCAAGAAACGTGTTCCTAAACCAGCGACAGGGAATACAGCTTTACGAATCGGTTTTTTGAGTTTTTCCATCTCGATTTCATCCTAAATGAAGGGGGGCAGTGCTATGAAACTTAGGGCGTGCAATTTGTCCGCCATAAATGATTAAGTATTATGGAACATATTAATTACAATTAATTAGGCTTCAATTGAAAATCATCTTGGGCTTGTTCAGTGCAGACCCGAGACAGCAGAGCAAATAATTCTTCACCCGTCTTTTCATCTTGCCAACAGTTTTGAGCAGCGAAATAATTAAAGTGAAAGCCGCCACTTTTCGCAGCAACCCAGAGTTGAGATACAGGCAATTGACGACTGATAATAACTTTTGAATGATCGCTAAATTCAATGATGAGAATGCTTTCTTGCAACTCACTGTCAAAATCGACCTCGTTATCGATGTTATCCAAAGCAGTTTCAATTGCCGCAAGAGTGCGTTCATAGCAGGCGGTAAATTCAGATTCTGTCATCTCATTTTCCTTACAGCAGTCACAAATTTGCGAGTATAGCCACATTTAGTAAATATGGTAGTGTTACTCTGCTGACAACCCTCTAAAGAAGCCCCTAAATTCCCTAAAGGGGACTTAAAACACAAACATCTTTAAGTTTTTAGCCCCCTTCAGGGGGGATGGCTAAATCATTAACGGTTATTTACTTTAAGAGCAATAGGTTACATACACTTTGCTATTTATCACTGTTTTTCTATTTTCTGTTTTGATAAGTTTGACCAGCTAATTTTCTCTTT
>JBDLSS010000195.1:0-6487 GCA_039799345.1 Pseudomonadota bacterium | reverse complement strand
ATCAACACGCCACGCGGAATCTTGCCGCCTAAATTTTGGAATTTGCCGGGATCGCGTAAAAAATCCACCAGTTCTTTCACTTCTTCTTTGGCTTCATCCACACCCGCCACGTCGGCAAAGGTGATTTTAATTTGATCTTCTTCAATCATGCGTGCACGGCTTTTCCCGAAAGAAAGCGCACCGCGTCCACCGCCGCCTTGCATTTGGCGCATGAAAAATACCAACACCCCAAACAGCAATAACATTGGAAACCATGAAATAAAGATTTGCATCAAGATAGATTGTTGTTCTGGCGGACGTGAATCAACCTGCACTTTGGCTTTTAACAAATCTCCGACTAAACCATCGTCACCAGGATTGTAGGTTAGGAAGTTTTCGCCTGTAGTTTTCATGCCGCGAATGGTGCGACCTTCAATCACCACTTTTTGAACACGTCCTTGTTGAACATCTGTAATGAACTCTGAGTAATCAACTGCTTGTGAAGCTGTGTTGCGCGGACCAAAATTGTTAAACACCATCATCAACACTAATGCAATCACAACCCAGAGTAAGAGATTTTTTACCATGTCATTCACGGATAAAGCCTCATTTTGCTGTCAGACAGCTTTCAAGTTAAAAATATCGGTGGATTATCTGGACATATGGCCAGACAGATTGGGTTTACTATAACTAAGGGAAGTATTGTCTGGCAAGCGCGTAGACTTCAGCGGAACGCGCCCGCGATGCGTCGGGTTTGCGAATCAACACTTGTTTAAATCGTGTCCGTAAGCTGCGAATATATTCATCAAAGCCTTCGCCCTGAAATAATTTACTGACAAAATCACCTTTCGGCGCGAGCACTTCAAAGGCTAAGTCTCGGGCGAGTTCAGCAAGATACATGCTGGATGGCTGATCAACCGCTCTCATACCACTCATATTGGGTGCCATATCGGACATTACAAGATTGGCTTTTTGCTGCCCTAGCAATTCTAAGAGTTGGTTTAAAACCGCTTCTTCACGAAAGTCCCCTTGAAGGAAGGTGACATCAGGCAAGACTTCCATCGGTAAAATATCCAGCGCGAAAATTCTACATTTCTTTTGCAAACGTTGCTGCGCCCATTGTGACCATCCACCAGGGGCTGCTCCCAGATCGATAATGGTCATATTCGGGTAAAATAAACGATCTCGTTCATCTAATTGTGCCAATTTGTATACAGCACGGGAACGATAACCTTCTTTTTGCGCTTGTTTAACATATTGATCGTTGGCATGTTCTTGTAACCAACGTTGACTACTTTGGGTTAATTTACTCATTGCTGCATTAAACGTCCATAATTCAGGCGTTTTGAAGTCGCATTCATTAATAATTGACGCAATTCCACCAATAATTCTTCACGTCGATAAGCCCCTTTTTGGAACACGGTATCAACGCGATTGCTCAACCAAATCCTATCTTCCATGGTAATATCTTTGGCAGTTAGCACCACCACAGGAATATCTGCCCATTCACTTTGTTGACGTAATTGTGCAATAAATTCAAAACCATCCATTTCTGGCATCATTAAATCCAATAAAATTAAGTCGGGTCTACGCGATTGTAAACATTCTAAAGCTTTCATCCCATTAGTGGCTTCAATGACATTCCAATGGGTTTTATTCAACATACGTACCATCATTTCACGAGTGGGGGCGTCATCTTCAACAATCATCACGGTGCAGGAAGTTTTTTCAACACGATATTTACGCAGCACCGTCGCCAATTGGTCACGACTGACAGGCTTAATTAAATATTCGGACGCACCCAAAGAATAACCTAAGTCCTTGTCTTCCATAATCGTCAGCATGATCACAGGAATATGCGCTAAATCAGGATCGGCTTTGAGCTGGGTTAACACTTGCCAGCCGTCCATATTGGGCATCATCACATCTAAAGTAATCGCATTGGGGCGCAGTTTACGCGCCAATTTCAAGCCTTCTTGACCATTCTCAGCGGCAGCGACTTGATAGCCAATTTTCCCCAGGTAAGTTTTTAATAAATCCCGTGCCGAAGCATCGTCATCAATCACCAATACGACTCCGCTTTCTGAAGGTGAGTCATTACCCCCTTGTTGATGAGAAGTCAGTGAATTTTGAGTTTCGGGTAGGTTGTGAATACGTTTTTGTGTCTTAATTGTGGCGGGCAATTTCACCACGAAACTGCTGCCCTTGCCAAACTCACTTTCGACCACAATGGTGCCGCCAAGCATTTGAGTGAAATGCTTGGTAATCGCCAGCCCCAAGCCCGTACCGCCATATTTACGGGTGGTTGAAGCATCAGCTTGGGAAAAACTTTGGAATAATTTAGATTGTTGGTCTGGAGTCATACCGATACCATCGTCATTAACTCTAAATACAATCCATTCACCTTCTTCTAATACTCGTTGCACTTCAAGATTAATTAAACCTTGTTCACTGAATTTGGATGCGTTGCTAAGCAAATTAAGCAGGATTTGCCGTACTTTAGTTAAATCGCTGTTCATCTCGCCCAAATCTTTTTCATAGTGCAATTGTAAGTTGTTAGCACGGTTATCAATCAAAGGTTGAATCGTGGAAACTACATTTTGTAGCATGGATTCTAAATTGAAACTTTCCACGTATAAATCCATTTTCCCCGCTTCAATCTTAGAAATATCTAAAATATCATTGATTAAGCCCAGCAAATGTCGTGCTGCACCTTGGATATTTTTCACATCTTGCAACACACTCGCACTGACATCGATGTCGCGCAATTCTTCATCTAACATTTCGCTGTAACCAATGATGGCATTCATTGGAGTACGTAATTCATGGCTCATATTGGCAAGAAATTGGCTCTTGGCGAGATTAGCTTCTTCTGCTTTTTGCTTGGCAATCCGCAATTCTGAGGCGGCGCGTTTTTGTTGGGTAATATCTTCGACGTTGAGCCATACGAAACGCTCGCCACCTCGGTCGATAATAATTGCCGACAGCCGCACAGGTACATAAAAGCCATCGCGATGACGGTATTCTTTTTCATAAGGACCGTAACGTTCGCCAGTTTTCAAAGCTTGCAGCTCGGCGCGGGCGGTATTCACATTTTCTTCAACCACCACATCCCAATACGTCTGTTTTAATACGTCACTGACGTTGTAGCCCATTAATTGAGCATAAGCGGGATTTACAGTTTCAAACTGTCCCGTTTCCACCCGCCACAATGCCAAACCCACCAACGATGACTTTAATAAACTGCGGGTATCTTGTTCGCTATCACAAAGTCCCGTGTAAGAACGTTGTAAATTAATCCGCATGCTATTAATGGCACTCACCACATGTTCTAATTCATCAGGCGTGTCTTCATTGCGGTGTGGGCGTTCTAAATTGAGAATACTGTCAAAATGTTCTAAATCTAAATGCTCGGTATAATTGGCGATTCGGTTTAAATGTCGCCCGATCATCCAATTGAAAACTAACAGCGTTAAAATCGCTAAAAAGGCAATACTGGCGGCATTGGTCATCAATACCACCACAATCTTATATTTCAAACGGTTATATACATTTTTGAGACTAAACGTAACCTGTAACTTGGCTATAATTTGTTGTTCAGGATCATATTCATAGCGCACTAATTGCTCATAAGAAATAATATCTTCATTATTATAAATTCCTTCGACAATATTTTTAGTTTTATCGGGGAACTCCATAGCAACATATTGCACATCAGGTAAGTGCGATATACCTTTTAGTAAAGCTTTTAATTGTTGTTCATTATAAACCCAAACACTTTGCTGAATACTTTCTAAATAAGAAGTTTTAACTTCTTGAGTACGCTCATAAATTTTATCAATATCTTGTAAATAATATGTGTATAGTTGAATAGAAGTTGTGAGTAAGGTAATGACGCAACTGATGATGAACACATAAAAGGTGAAGCGGTACGCGATGTTGGTTTCTAATAGTTTAATTTTCAATGGAGTTCTCACTTTCAAGCATCGAGTAAGTGTCACTATTAGATAGCGTCAAATCATGAGGCAAGGGTTGATCATTAAGCGTAGAAATAACAGACGGTGTCAGGCTAAGTATAAAACAGATTGGGCAGATTAGTAGTTCGTCAGCAGGTTTCTTACAAATCGGATAAAGACACTTTTTCGTGAGTCGATTTTATATTAAAACCCTTTGATATGAAAGTATCATGACTGACTGATATGTCGTACTGTTGTGACTTAGATTCGCACATTCATCTGAGTAGTACAATCCAGTTTTTCCGCCTTTGGTACACAAGACTCTGTTATGGTTACGCGGTCACTTCAAGAAACTTTGAGATTTATTCTAATGTATAGGCGTGAACTGATTCACACAAGGTTTTAAGATCATTACGTAATGCAAATAAATCCACAGTGAGCGTTATAATTATTTATTATCTGATTAGGAGTTACGCAGTTGAATCGATAACTATTTAATTTTACTAGAAACATGATTGTGCAGCGCACAAGATTAAGTCATTGTAAATAAAAGAGTTATTTTTTGAACTGCGTACATCCTAAATCATTTGTTATCTGAATAAAAAACTTAAAAACTCATTTTTGTGCAATCAAAAACAATTCCTCCCCAAGCTCAGGATGTTTGCGCAAGAGCCAAAACTCATAATATTGTAGTAGCCAAGCTTTTGAAAATAAATATGAACCTGTGTGTATTTGATGACTCAATCCTGCCGAAATTTTGAAACTGTCACCCAAAATATACTCCGCCCCTGTTGCGGTGGTAAACGTTTGAGATTGGGTAAAACCTGAACGGGCTGCGAGATTTTGCAAGTTTTGTCGCGCATATAAATATAAATGTCGGGGTGGTTCTAAACCGCGCCAAGCACTCGCAAAATACTGATGTCCCCAACTTTCTAAATTTGGTGTGACTAGCACCAAACGTCCTTGAGGTTTTAAAATACGCCGACATTCTTGCAACAAGGCTATGGGATCAGGCACATGCTCGATTAAGTGCTGTAAAGTGATTGCATCAAACTGTTCATTGGGATAAGCAATACTCGCCAAGTCACCAACGCGCACCGTCAATCCATATTCTGCATGAGCCGTTGCTGCTGCTTTGGGATCAAAATCCGTGCCTTCAATTTCCCAACCTACAGTCCGCATTTGTTGTAAAAAGCGTCCGCTACCACAGCCTACATCTAATAATTTGCCGTAAGGCGGTTCTAAAAATAAGTGTGCGGCACGTTGTTGTTGGGCATACAGACCTGTCAATTTGCCCAGCAATTTATTTAAACGGCGGTAAATCCCATGATCTAAACGTTTCCAAAAGGTTGCATAGGACTGAGTATTTGCGGTGTGGGTGTAATATTGTTGATATGCCAGAGCTAGGTCTTCGGTGAGTGGCATTGGATCAAGCCAAGCTAAGCCGCAACTCGGGTTTTCACAGGCTTTTAGTTCCCAACTGCCTGCTACGCCAAACAAATGATCTTGTAATTGCGGATGGATGATACGACCCGTGCTGCCACATAATAGGCATTTAGGTTGGGGATAGGTTCGTAATTTGCTCATACTAAAAACTAAGTATACTGTTGTCAGAAAACACGATTTTCTTCACCACTAATTCTGCTTTAACATCTTGTGGGGTTGTTTTTGTGATTTGATGCCAATGACTGAGTAAACGTGAGTTATCGCGCCCCCCTTGATCTAACAAACTACCGCCAGCAGGAATATCAGTGTCGTGGCTTAAATTAATACTGTATAAATGTCCACCCAACAAATTCTTAAAATTTATCAGCGCATCAATTTCTTTGATAGCTTTATCAAAATTATTAAGTAATTCAATATCAAGCGCGTAATAAGTTTCAAATTTAACTTGTTGAGGGCGCAGTGACCATGATTTTAATAAAAGTTTTGAACTGCTGGGGTTTGCGCTGTAATTGGTGGGGCTGGGCAACTTATTGAATACCGTTTCTAATTGAAGAATGCGTTGCTTAAGCTGTTGAACTTCTTGTTCGAGTTGGATGATGCGAGGAGTTATCTCTTCGGCAAGTGTGGGGCTGGTGTACAGCACTGCCATCAAAAGGGAAATTTTTATGAAATTATGCAGCATCTGAATAAAACACCTGTTGAACCAGATTTTTATACTAGAGAGTGACGAGAGCTTTTGCAAGCACAGTTTACCACGGACAAATGGTATGCCTTGCTAAATCCATGTTGAAAAGTTAGAGTTTTCGTTAGAATTGTTTGGCTCTCCCTGTCACAAGGTCAAGATGCTTGCGAGTATGACCTATACAGCATGTTATTGAAAAAATTTTCGTTTGACCGAATTGGAGTACAGAATACCTGATTATCTCATCGTCCCCTCAATTTTATCTGCCGACTTTGCCCACTTAGGCGAAGAAGTAAATAATGTGTTGGCTGCTGGAGCAGATATAGTACATTTTGACGTGATGGATAATCACTACGTTCCCAATTGAACTATTGGTTTTTTAGTTTGTGAAGCCCTGCGTAAACATGGAATTACTGCACCGATT
>JBDLSS010000194.1:0-7414 GCA_039799345.1 Pseudomonadota bacterium | reverse complement strand
ACCGCATGTCAATTTAGGTTTCGGAGAACAGGCGAATAAAGTACCGCATATTGTGGGCGATAAATTTTTACAACAATTTGGTATTGCCTCCAACAGTGCCGCCGCCCACGCCTTCACTTATTTAAATTTCGTCGATGCTGCCAAGCAATATGGCAAAGTGGGTGGATTCGCCCACCTCAGCACCTTAGTGAAACGCTTACGCGACAGCTACGGACATGATAAAACCCTGCTCATGGACGGTGGCGACAGTTGGCAAGGTTCAGGCACAGCGTTCTGGACACGCGGGCAAGACATGGTTGGCGCGTGCAATTTGCTGGGCGTAGACATCATGACGGGACACTGGGAATTCACTTACAAAGATAAAGGCGTGATTGATAATCTTGCCGATTTCAAAGGCGAATTTATCGCCCATAACGTCACATTAAAAGATGAAGCCGCGCTGTCTGATAGCAAATTGCCCTTGTTTGACACGAACAGCGGACAAGTTTTTAAACCCTACACCATCCGCAAATTGGGCGGCGTGCGGGTTGCGGTGATTGGGCAAGCCTTCCCTTATACCCCTATCGCTCACCCCAGCCGCTTTGTGAAAGATTGGACTTTTGGGATTCGCGATGCAGAACTGCAAAAACTGGTCAACGTGTTACGCGAAAAAGAAAAGCCCGATGTGGTGGTCTTGCTCTCGCACAACGGTATGGATGTTGACTTAAAACTCGCCAGCAAAGTGATTGGCATTGACGCGATTTTAGGCGGACACACCCACGATCCCGTGCCCATGCCTGTTGAAATTCGCAATCCGACAGGGGTGACTTTAGTTTGTAACGCAGGTTCTAACGGCAAATTTATCGGGGTTTTAGATTTCGAGCTGAAAGATGGCAAAGTGACGGGTTATAAATACAACTTGCTACCCGTGTTCGCCAACTTGCTCGATGCGGACAAAGATATGGAAAATTATATCAATAATGTCCGCAGACCCTATTTAAAACAATTGGGTGAAAAATTAGCGATCACTGATACGGTGTTATACCGCCGTGGCAATTTCAACGGCACTTTTGACCAAGTGATTTGTGATGCTTTGCGCACTCAATTGAACGCACAAATCGCACTTTCCCCCGGTTTCCGTTGGGGCACAAGTTTACTGCCCAATCAAGAAATTACCTACGAACATGTGTTGGAACAAACCTGTATTACTTACCCTGAAACCTATGTGCGCGAACTCTCAGGTGCGGCAATTAAAGGCATTTTAGAAGATGTCTGTGATAATTTATTCAATCCCGACCCGTATTTGCAACAAGGCGGCGACATGGTGCGCGTCGGTGGCATGAATTACAGTTGCGACCCGCGCAAACCCATGAATCAGCGCATCAGCAATTTAACACTGGAAGATGGCAGCCCGATTGAAGCGAATAAAAATTACAAAGTCGCAGGCTGGGCGGCAATGAATGCTGAACCTGAATCAGGAAAACCGATTTGGGACGTGGTTGCCGATCATTTACGCCAGCAAAAAGGGCTGAAATTGAATAAACTAAATCTCCCAAAACTCTTGAATGTAGATGATAATATGGGGATTGCTGAATTTAATCCTTTTACCCCTCCCAAAGTGATTGATGAAACGCCTTCAGCTTCAACCCAAGAAAGCGTGCAAATCACCAAACCTTAGATAACTTAGGATAACGTATGTTAAAAGTTGGTATTGTTGGTGGAACGGGTTATACGGGCGTAGAACTATTACGCCTGTTAGTACAACATCCCGAGGTCAGCATTCAAGCCGTCACCTCGCGCAGTGAAGCAGGAATGCCTGTTGCACAAATGTTCCCAAACTTACGCGGACATGTCTCAGTGCCGTTCACAGACCCCAGCCTTGAAAATTTGGCAAGCTGTGACGTGTTATTTTTCGCCACGCCCAATGGCACCGCAATGAAGTCCGTTCCGCAATTGCTGCAAGCTGGCGTAAAAATCATTGATTTAGCTGCCGATTTTCGGCTGAAAAATGCCGCTATTTGGGAAAAATGGTATGGAATGCCTCATGCTTGCCCCGAATATTTAGAAGAAGCGGTTTATGGTTTACCCGAACTCAACCGCGCCCAAATTGCCCAAGCGCGTTTGGTGGCAAATCCCGGCTGCTATCCAACCGCCGTACAATTGGGTTTTATTCCTTTGCTCGAAGCGGGTGCAATTGATGCCAATCATTTAATTGCTGATGCAAAATCAGGGGTAAGCGGTGCAGGGCGCAAGGCAGAAATCGGTGCATTAATGGGCGAAACAGGGGAAAGTTTCAAAGCTTATGGCGTGGCAGGACATCGTCATTTACCCGAAATTACTCAAGGTTTGAACGTACACAGCACCCATCCTGTAGGCTTGACCTTTGTGCCACATTTAGTGCCGATGATTCGCGGGATTGAAGCGACTTTGTACGCCAGATTAACCATGCCTGAACTAGATTTGCAGGCATTATTTGAACATCGTTATGCCAACGAGCCGTTTGTCGACGTGATGCCCGCAGGTTCTTTGCCAGAAACCCGCAGCGTGCGCGGGGTGAATATGTGCCGTTTGGCGGTATACCGTCCACAACAAGGTGATACCGTGGTGGTTTCTGCGGTGATTGATAATTTAGTTAAAGGCGCGGCAGGACAAGCGATTCAAAACATGAATTTAATGTGTGGCTTGCCTGAAACTATGGGTTTACAAGCCGTGGGTTTACTGCCCTGAACGCCAACTTCCAAGGGAATATGCCATCATGATGCTGATTCGCAATTATTCCCCTTGGCGATGTCCCCTGCTGATGCTACTCGGTGTGATTGTAGGCGGCGGGGGCATGTATGGCGTGCAAATGGTTTTATTGCAACAAACTCAACAAGAAAATCTCAGCTTGCAGCAAAAATTGACCGCCAACACGGGAATGCAGCAAGTTGATAAACAAGCTATTAATGAGGTGCAGCGCGGTTTAGGTGAATGTCAGCTTGAAATGCGCGAAGCCAAAGAAGAATTAAATTTTTACCGCAAACTGGCCGGGGTAAATCCCGAAAATCGTCAGGAAGAAATTATCCTAAAACATGTTGCCCTGAATCCTGATACCCAAGCCCAGCACTATTTTTTCAAACTGGTATTAACCCAACTGGCAAAAGATGCCAAAATCAGCAAAGGAAAACTGGAATTTGTCGTGACCGGGACGGAACACGGCAAAACCAAACGTTTAAACAGTGCTGATTTAAAAATCGATCCCAACAATCTCAACTTTAAGTTCAAACATTTCCAACGTCTCGAAGGGACTTTACAATTGCCTGCGGAGTTTGTGCCCCAAAAATTGGGGGTAAGCTTGCCGAGCACGCCAGAGAAAAAAGCCGTCGAAAGCAGTTTTGAGTGGAAAGCATTGCAACAAACCAAGGAGTAACCCGATGTGGGGGAGCAAGAAAAAAACCATTGCCCGAATTGATTCCTTAATTGGGCAGGGTACAGAAGTGCAAGGCGACATCGTTTTCAGTGGCGGGCTGCATATTGATGGCACGGTGAAAGGCAATATTACCGCCCAAGATGATTCAAAATCGATTTTGACCTTGAGCGAGCAAGGCATGGTGCAAGGTGAAATTCGCGTGCCCAATGTGATTTTAAACGGCGCAGTGATGGGCGATGTGTTTGCGGTGGAAAATGTCGAACTTGCCCAAAAAGCCCGAATTACGGGCGATGTGTACTATAATCTGATTGAAATGGCGATGGGCGCGGAAGTCAATGGTAGCCTGGTGCACACCAAAGACATGAGCAAATTACCCAGTAAGTTTGCCAAAAAGCCTGCCGTTGTGAATCCTGTGAATGATAATCCTGAACTGACGAGCGAGTAAGTCGTGATGCAAGTTTTTCAAAGATTTTGCTATCAATTAGCCTTAATTGGTTGTTTAAGTTGTAGTTTGCCTGTGTTGGCGGACAATCCTCAAGCCAATTATCCCCCGCCGCCTGCGGGTGTGAATTGGGGTTGGCAAGGTGAGGTTTTGTTTAAAGTGAACAGTGCGCAATTGCGGGCTGAAGAAAAACCGATTTTAAATCGTTTGGCTAATAACTTAGTCAATTATCCCGCATTGAGCATTTTAATCACGGGACATGCGGATAACACGGGAAATCTGGCATTAAATCAACGCTTAAGCGTGCAACGGGTGAATGCGATTGTGCAATATTTCACCTCGAAGGGTGTGGATCGTTCTCGCATCACCACGCAGGGCACGGGTGAACAACGTCCCGTGGCAAGTAATGCATGTCCTGAAGATCGCGTGCGTAACCGTCGGGCAGATTTGGCGTTTTATCCCACAGGCACAACCCCACCGTATTCGACTTTGGTCGAAGGGGATTCTCATCCTGAACCCGGTGAATGTGAAGAAGAGAAAGCCGATCAGCGCGATATGATGCGTGGGCGGTAGGTTTTGTAAAAGCTCTCTCTCAGATTACCACGATTCAGTTAAGCTTAATTTGCTTGATTACTATAGATTGTTTGCCTGTTTGGGGTGGATGACAAGCTTTCTTGATAACTATAAAAACAAGGACTTGTGTACAAACCCCACTGGTCATTTCGGTAAAAGTCATGTTTTCAAGTCACAGAATATCTAAACTAAGTGCAAATAATTATAGACACGATTGACTTTGTATTAATCGAATGACTACGTTATAATCAAAAGTTATCTCTAAAAATATGCGGCGTGTTAAACCACATTCTGACACGTTTCCCGACAGGTCAAAAACCTGAATACTCCAGTCTCTTCATCCAATTTTCTTTAAGATTTGGAAGCTCGTCCTTCATGGGGAGAGTTCAATTGTACCAACATGCGTTAGCATGTAATTATTTTTGGTAAGCTCTTCGTTTACGGAGAGGCAAATCCACCGACCTCTATCTGTCGATGGTTTAGTCACTCGACAAATAGAGGTCGAGTCTGGATTGATATAAATAAACAAACAAACGGAGTCTAATGACCCGTTTTTTTACTGAACTAGATGGAATCCATCATGCGTATCATTCAAGAAGCTCTCACTTTTGATGATGTTCTGCTTCTACCAGCCCATTCCACGGTGTTGCCTAAACAAGTCAAACTCCGCACCCAATTGACGCGCGAAATCACTCTGAATATTCCGCTTGTCTCAGCAGCGATGGATACCGTTACGGAAGCACGTCTGGCAATTGCTTTGGCACAGGAAGGCGGAATCGGCATTATCCACAAAAATATGACTATCGAAGAACAAGCGCATCAAGTGCGGATAGTCAAAAAATTTGAAAGTGGCATTATCAATCACCCCATTACCACAACACCCAATGCAAGTATTGGCGAGGTGTTGGCCATCACCCGCGCCCACAATATTTCAGGCGTGCCGATTGTTGATAATGGTCTTCTGGTCGGGATTGTCACCAGCCGCGACCTACGTTTTGAAACCCATTATGACAGCCCCGTTTCCCGCATCATGACCCCGAAAGAACGCTTAATTACGGTGAAAGAAGGCGCGGATCGTGAAGAAGTTTTACATTTATTACACACTCACCGCATTGAAAAAATCTTAGTGGTGAATGATGCCTTTGAATTGCGCGGCATGATTACCGTCAAAGATATTCAAAAAGCCACCGAAAAACCCTTCGCCTGTAAAGATCAGCATGAACGTTTACGGGTTGGCGCAGCCGTCGGCACAGGCGATGACACCAATCAACGCGTTGCCGCACTGGTTGAAGCGGGGGTTGATGTGGTGGTGGTTGACACCGCGCACGGACATTCTCAAGGCGTACTCGACAAAGTACGCTGGGTCAAACAAACCTATCCACACGTTCAAGTGATTGGCGGCAATATTGCCACGGGCGCAGCCGCCAAAGCTCTAGCAGAAGCGGGCGCAGATGCGGTTAAAGTCGGCATTGGACCGGGTTCAATTTGCACCACGCGAATTGTGGCAGGCGTAGGCGTGCCGCAAATCACTGCAATTTCTAACGTGGCAGAAGCTTTAAAAGGCACTGGGATTCCCTTAATTGCCGATGGTGGCATTCGCTACTCAGGCGATTTTGCCAAAGCGATTGCAGCGGGCGCGTATTCAGTGATGATTGGCGGTTTGTTGGCGGGCACAGAAGAAGCCCCCGGCGAAGTTGAACTTTATCAAGGGCGTTCTTATAAATCTTATCGCGGCATGGGTTCACTGGGCGCAATGGCACAGGCGCATGGCTCGAAAGATCGTTATTTCCAAGACACTGATGAAGTGGAAAAGCTCGTGCCTGAAGGCATTGAAGGGCGCGTGCCGTATAAAGGCAGCTTGTTGGGCGTAGTGCATCAATTATTAGGTGGCTTGCGTTCTAGCATGGGATATACGGGCTGTCACAATTTGGATGAAATGCGCACCAAACCACAATTTGTGCGGGTCACCTCTGCGGGCGTGCGTGAAAGTCATGTGCATGATGTGACGATTACTAAAGAATCTCCGAATTACCGTATTGAGTCTTGAAGAAGAGTTCCTTCTCCCTTTAATGAATCAGTGCAATGGGTGAAATTTAAGGGCTGGCAGCATTGCCAGCCCTTAATTGCACTAGACTCAAGACCTGCCAGGTTTTAAAAACCTAGGGCGTGTCATCAATTAGATTTTAATTGCACCCCAACTCCCTACCTTGAAACCAGTCCCTAAATCCCCTTTAGGGGGTTGGGGGCTTCTTTTAATATTTAAGACCCTTTTGAGGGTTGAGATGCGCAGTTGAATGTTGGCATTTTCCTCACCTGATTATGCTATACTGACCCTCTTTTAGTGCTAACCCCCTCATCACCTTATCCCCACTATGTCCTTAAATACCATAGAAGAAATCATCGCAGACATGCGTCAGGGTAAAATGGTTATCCTGATGGATGATGAAGATCGCGAAAACGAAGGCGATATTATTATGGCAGCCGCGCAAGTGCGTGCGGAAGATGTCAATTTCATGGCGCGTTACGCACGCGGCTTGATTTGCCTAACCTTAACCCCAGAACGTTGCCAACAATTACGCCTACCCTTAATGGTGCGCGACAATTACGCCGCCTATGGCACGAATTTCACCGTTTCAATTGAAGCCGCGAAAGGTGTCACCACGGGTATTTCTGCCGCAGACCGCGCTTTAACTATCCGCACAGCGGTTTCAAATACCGCGAAACCTTCGGATTTAGTACAACCGGGGCATATTTTCCCCTTAATGGCGCAACCCGGCGGTGTGTTGCGACGCGCAGGACATACGGAAGCGGGCTGTGATTTAGCACGTTTAGCAGGCTTTGAACCTGCAGCTTCAGTTCTAGTCGAAATTTTAAATGAAGATGGCACGATGGCGCGCCGTCCTGATTTAGAACAATTTGCAAAACAGCATAATTTAAAAATTGGCACGATTGCCGATTTAATTCGTTTCCGCATCGAGCACGAAAAAACTGTACAACGGGTGGCACAATGC
>JBDLSS010000193.1:0-14322 GCA_039799345.1 Pseudomonadota bacterium | reverse complement strand
GGGGCTGGTTAGCCAGTCTAGCCCCTCAGATAAAGTGTTTGCATAAGAAGTAGTTACAGCAATATATGTCGTAACTGTTTATTTGATAAAGTGATTTAACTCTTTGATTAAGCCCTCCCCTGAAGGGGGCTAAATACAAAGTTTTTTTAAAGTCCCCTTTAGGGGATTTAGGGGCTTGTTTTAATCCTTAATCCCTTTAAGGGACTAAGAACGTAGTAAAAATAAAATAACTCAAAAAGCAAATAGTTGTAAGAAAACCAAGGGAGAAATTTAATTATGCAAGTCCAAGGACAAGTTGCAATTGTCACAGGGGGCGGCTCAGGCATGGGCGCAGCCACCGCACGCGCTTTAGCTCACGCAGGGGCAAAAGTCGCCGTCTTCGATATTAATCCAGCCGCAGCCCAAAAAGTTGCCGACGAAATTGGCGGTTTAGCCGTGGTGTGCGATGTCAGTAACGCCCAAAGCGGCGAACAAGCCATCGCCACCGTCAAATCACAATTAGGCATTCCCCGCATTTGCGTCAACTGTGCAGGCGTATTACTCGCACAGCGCATCGTTGGGCGCGAGGGCGCAATGTCTTTAGAAGCTTTCAGTCGCGTGATTAATGTGAATTTAATCGGCACATTCAATATGATGCGTTTATTCGCCGCAGAATTGATGCAAGAAGGCGTTGCCACCTTGAATGCTTCGGGTGAACGCGGCGTAATTATTAACACTGCTTCTGTTGCCGCCTTTGATGGTCAAATCGGACAATCGGCTTACAGTGCTTCAAAAGGCGGCGTAGTGGCTTTAGCTTTACCCGCCGCGCGTGAATTTTCTAAATTCGGAATTCGGGTGATGACCATCGCCCCCGGTTTGATTGAAACCCCAATGCTGGGCAGTTTGTCCGAGGAAGCCCAAGCCAGCCTTGCCGCTTCTGTGCCCTTCCCCAGCCGTTTAGGCAGACCTGATGAATATGCCAAATTAGCCTTACACATTCTCGACAATGAAATGCTCAATGGGGAGGTTATCCGCTTAGATGGCGCGATTCGCTTAGCCCCCAAATAATTAATGCCCTGTCGTGACGCAATAAAAAACCAAAGGAAGAGGAGATACGACAATGTCAGCATTAGATACATTCCCCAAGCTCTTAATTGAGCACGCGCGTGCACGCCCGAATAAAGTTGCCATCCGTGAAAAAGATTTAGGGATTTGGCAATCTTGGACTTGGGCGGATGTGCACGAACAAATCCGTGAATTAAGCTGCGGCTTATCAGCAATGGGTTTACAGCGCGGCGAAAAAGTCGCAATTATTGGCGACAATCGTCCACGCTTGTATTGGGCGATGACCGCAATTCAAGCGATTGGCGGTGTGCCTGTGCCCTTGTATCAAGACGCAGTTGCCGATGAAATGCAATTCGTGCTGGAACATGCAGAAACGCGCTTTGCCATCGTCGAAGATCAAGAACAAGTCGATAAGCTTTTAGAAATTAAAGCGCGTTGCCCGCATCTTGAACAAATCATTTATGACGACCCGCGCGGAATGCGTTTTCATGAAATGTACGAACAGCCGTTTATTCACAGCTACGCAGCAGTGCAAGAACGCGGCAAGCATTATGAATATGATAACACGGCTTTATTTCCCAGCGCGATTGCCGAAGGCAAGGGCAGTGATGTCGCGATTATGCTTTACACTTCAGGCACAACGGGCAGACCGAAAGGGGTCATGCTTACCCACGACAATCTGCTCATCACCGCCCGCAATGCCGTCGAGCGGGAAAATTTACGCGAAGATGAAGAAGTGCTCGCTTATTTGCCAATGGCGTGGGTGGGCGACAGCGTATTTTCTTATGCGCAATATTACACCGCAGGTTTCTGTGTGAGCTGTCCCGAAAGCAGTGACACCGTACTCACCGATATGCGTGAATTGGGTCCGACTTATTTCTTCGCGCCGCCGCGTGTTTATGAAAATATGTTGACCCAAGTGTTAATTCGCATGGAAGACGCGGGCAGCATCAAACGCAACATGTTCAATTATTTCATGGCACTGGCTAAAAAAGTCGGCACCAAGATTTTAGACGGCAAACCTGTCGAAATGAAAGAACGCTTGCTGTATGCCTTGGGCAATGCCTTGGTTTACGCGCCCTTGAAAAATGTTTTAGGTTTCTCGCGGATTCGTTTGGCGTACACCGCAGGCGAGGCGATTGGGCCTGAAATTTTCGATTTTTACCGTTCTTTGGGCATTAACGTTAAGCAATTGTACGGCATGACCGAAGGCTCGGTGTTCGTGTGCATTCAGCCCAATGGCGATGTCAAACCCGATAACGTCGGCACGCCCGCCACGGGAGTTGAAGTCAAAATCACCGAGCAAGGCGAAGTGGTGTTCAACGGGCCTGGCGTATTTCATGGCTATTTCAAAAATGACGAAGCCACTCGCGAAGCCAAAAGTGAGGACGGCTGGTTTCACACCGGGGATGCAGGTTTCTTTGATGTCCACGGGCATTTGAAAATCATCGACCGCGCCAAAGACGTGGGACATTTGAATGACGGGGCGATGTTTGCACCGAAATACATTGAAAATAAACTCAAGTTTTTCCCGCACATTAAAGAAGCGGTTGCCTTTGGCGATGGGCGTGATTACGTTTCCGTATTCATCAATATTGACCTCGGTTCAGTCGGCAACTGGGCAGAACGCCGCAACATTGGCTATTCAGGTTACACCGATTTGGCGGGACAAGAATCGGTCTATGATTTGATTCAAAAATGTATCGAGCAAGTCAATTTAGACCTTTCTACCGAAGCCCATCTTTCCAGCGCGCAAGTAAAACGCTTCCTGATTTTGCACAAAGAATTAGACGCAGACGATGGCGAATTAACCCGCACCGGGAAAGTGCGCCGCCGTCCTTTAGCAGAAAAATATGCCCAATTGATTGAAGCCTTATATTCCGAACAATCCCAGTGCCGTGTTGAAGCACAGGTTAAATTTGAGGATGGCAGAGTGGGCATGATTCGCGCTGATTTGAAGATTCGCGACGTAAAAACTTATCCCCCGCAACAACTTGCCCAAGCCAGTTGAGGATGTGAACTATGGCAATTACTGGAAGAAGAGTGGGTGAGACTTTACTGAAAGTCGAAAACATCACCATGCGTTTTGGCGGGGTCAAAGCCCTGACCGATATTAGTCTAGAAGTGAAACAACATGAAATTCTCGCCATCATTGGGCCAAACGGCGCGGGCAAAAGCTCGATGTTGAATGTAATCAATGGGGTTTATCATCCGCAAGAAGGCAAGATTACTTACAAAGGCGAAGTGCGTAGCAAAATGCAGGCGCATCAAGCTGCTGCTCAAGGCATTGCACGAACCTTTCAAAATATTGCGCTGTTCAAAGGTATGAGTGTGTTGGACAACATCATGACTGGGCGCAATCTCAAAATGAAAACCAATTTCTTGCAACAAGCGTTTTATTGGGGCGCAGCGTTGCGGGAAGAGTTGGAACATCGCGCTAAAGTCGAGGAAATCATTGATTTCTTACGCATTGAGTCGATTCGTAAAACGCCTGTGGGACGTTTGCCTTATGGGCTGCAAAAGCGGGTGGAATTGGGGCGTGCTTTGGCGGCTGAGCCTGAATTATTGCTGCTCGATGAACCCATGGCGGGCATGAACGTCGAAGAAAAAGAGGACATGTGCCGCTTTATTCTCGATGTGAATGACGAATTCGGCACGACGATTGTGTTAATTGAACACGATATGGGCGTGGTCATGGATATTTCGGATCGGGTGGTGGTGCTGGATTATGGGCGCAAGATTGGCGACGGCACGCCCAGCGAAGTGCGGGGCAATGAAGAAGTAATTAAGGCATATTTGGGCACTTCGCATTAATCATTGTCAGAACCACAATTTACAAAATTAGCGCAATGAGCACAATTCAAAGCAATTATTTCTTAATGCATTTTATTGAGGTAATTGTGTGAATTATGGTTCAGACATTAGGAGAAATGAAACATGACGCACATTTCTGACCCGCACTTTGCGGAACGTGTGCTTGCGAGTTTTGAGAAACAAAATGCAATGCACTTGATTAAGGCGACCATGCCTGTGGTGAATCACGGTTCGACTGAAATCCATGTACCGCATTGGGAAGGTGTCGAACAACAGCATGGTTTTGTGCATGGCGGTGTGGTGGGAATGATTGCAGATTCTGCGGCGGGTTATGCGGCGATGAGCATGGTTTCTGCCAGCGCGTCGGTGCTGACAGTCGAGTATAAAATGAATCTGGTCACACCCGCTGATGGTGAAAAACTCATCGCACGCGGTCAAGTGGTTCGTCCCGGTCGCACCTTGATTATCACCAAAGCCGAAGTTTTTGCGGTGAAGGATGGCAAGGAAATTCTGTGTGCGTTAATGCAGCAAACGATTATGGTGATGCACGGTAAGTCGGAAAAGTTAGGAACTCGTGCGTAAACCAGCCCCTAAATCCCCTAAAGTGGATTTTAAAACAAATAATTGTTTTATGTTTAGCCACCTTTAGGGGGTTGGGGGCTTCTGTAAAGATTTAAAAACCCCTTCAAAAGATTCAGAGCACAAAACAAGTAAAAAAGCATTCTCCCAGCATGTGGAGCAATGCGAATAGACCACAACAAAGGAGTTGAACGGTGTCATTTTTCTTTGAAGTCTTAATTGGCGGACTGCTCGCGGGGGTGATGTATTCCCTTGTCGCGCTGGGTTTCGTCTTGATTTACAAAGCCTCGGGGGTATTAAATTTCGCCCAAGGTTCAATGGTGTTATTTGCGGCTTTAACCTTCGTGAGTTTATTGGAAAAAGGCTGGAATTTCTGGATTGTGCTCGCGGTCACTTTATTAGCCATGCTGGTGCTCGCCATCGTGATTGAGCGCGTAGTGTTGCGACCGTTGGTCAATCAGCCACAAATTACCTTATTCATGGCAACGATTGGGGTCAGTTTCTTTCTCGAAGGTTTCGCCCAAGTGTTATGGGGCACGGAAGTTCACGGCTTAGAATTAGGCATTCCCGACAAACCTTTTGAATTCATGGGGATGATGATTAGTCAGTTCGACATTGTCGCCGCCGCTTTATCAGGGGTTTTAGTCGCCAGTCTCGCAGTATTTTTCAGCAAAACCCGTATCGGGCGGGCGTTACGCGCCGTGGCAGACGACCATCAAGCCGCGCTCACCGTCGGGATTCCTTTACAAACCATTTGGGTAATTGTGTGGTCAGTAGCGGGCTTAGTCGCCTTGGTGGCAGGCTTGCTGTGGGGTTCACGTTTAGGGGTGCAATTCAGCTTAACCCTGATTACTTTGAAAGCCTTGCCCGTGTTAATTTTGGGCGGATTCACCTCCGTACCCGGCGCAATTGTCGGCGGCTTAATCATTGGCGGCTCAGAAAAATTAGCTGAAGTTTACGTCGGTCCTTATGTGGGCGGCGCAATTGAAGACTGGTTTCCCTACATGTTCGCGATGCTGTTCTTATTAGTGCGTCCCGAAGGGCTATTTGGCGAAAAACGAATCGAGAGAGTGTAAAGCATGTTTTACCGTGAATGTGGACAATTTAAAAGCGGTTATGCCGCAGACCAAGCGATTTTCCCCATCCTGCAAGATAAAATTGCAATGGGCGTATTATTAGCCGTCGCCTTCCTCGTCGTGCCCTTTGTCGCTAACGAATATTGGTTAGGTTCGATTTTAATTCCCTTTTTAATCCTGTCCTTAGCGGCAATTGGCTTAAATATTTTAACGGGTTATGCGGGACAATTGTCACTGGGCAGCGCGGCATTTATGGCGGTGGGCGCGTTTGCCGCCTATAACTTTGCCTTGCGCTTGCCGATGTTGCCTTTAGTGGTGGATTTTATTCTGGCGGGCGTGGTTGCCGCCGCTGTCGGAATTTTATTTGGCTTGCCCAGCTTGCGAATTAAAGGCTTTTATCTCGCCGTCGCCACTCTTGCCGCGCAATTTTTCATTACTTGGGGCTTGACCCGTTTCGGTTGGTTTTCAAACAACAGTGCGTCGGGCGTGATTACTGCCCCCCGTATTGTGATGTTTGGCTATGAATTGACCAGTGCCAGCAGCCGCTATTTGCTGACGTTAAGCATTGTCGCAGTGTTTGCCCTGCTCGCAAAAAATATGGTGCGCTCGCAAATTGGACGCGCTTGGATGGCAATTCGTGACATGGACATTGCAGCGGAAGTGATTGGCATCAAGATGTTAAACACCAAATTACTCGCTTTTGCCGTCAGTTCTTTCTATTGTGGCGTGGCGGGCGCATTATGGGCATTTTTATATTTAGGCACAGTTGACGCACAAGCCTTTGATTTAAATCGTTCCTTTGAAATTTTATTCATGATTATTATCGGTGGCGTGGGCAGCATTTTAGGTTCTTTCTTAGGCGCAGCATTCATCGTGCTATTACCCATTTTCCTGAACGTAGTTGCGGGTTTATTTGGCAGCAGCCTTCATGCAGACACGGCTTCACATTTTGAAGTGATGATTTTCGGCGCACTGATTATTTTCTTCTTAATTGTCGAACCGCACGGTTTAGCGCGTTTATGGCAAATTACTAAAGAAAAACTCAGATTATGGCCTTTCCCTCATTAATTTTTTCTGGGAGCAAGTTCCTGTTGCCATATAGTTGACTACGGTTACAGTTAATTGTGATTTAATACATCTTAGGAGTTACGCAGTTGAAAGCACAATTTATTGATTTACAATGAGTTAGTATTGTGTACTGCATAATTACGTTCTTAATAAAATTAACCAGTTATGGATTCAACTGCGTAACTCCTAAAAGAATGTATTACGTACGTAAATACGAAAACAGCAAAGCTTGGGTGTTTGTTCTGGGATGTTAAGAAACTGGGATCGTCAAGGCAAGACAATGCGCACTCCATCATGAGCTTATCACAGGACTCAATTTCAAAGGATTTAACGCCTTATTGGAACGAGTCTTGTCGGGTGATGTCGCTGAAATTGTTGTCACAGACAAAGACAGCTTGTGTCGGTTCGGATTTGAACTTATTGAATCCGTTGCAAGGAAGTTCAATCTCGTGGTTCTCAATGAAAGTAAGTTGTCACCACAAGGAGAACTTGTCCAAGACCTCTTATCAATCGTATACGCATTCTCTTGCCAATTGTGTGAATTTAGAAAGTACTGTCGTGCGATCAAAGAAGGTAAGGATTTATCCCAAATATCCGCAACAGGCGCGTAGATATTTAGGACTTTCGCGCTGGTGGTATAACAGAACGATTCATTTTTTGAAACAACCCGAAACGAAAGCATCGCTTTACGAGGTCAGGAAAGTATTGCAAAAAGGGGTTGATATACCCGAATGGGCTATGGATTGTCCGCAGCGTATACGTGAACATGCGATGTCGGATGCTTGCCTTGCGGTAAAGAACGCGAAGTTAAAGTATAAAAAGACACAGCAATACCAAGAGGTAGCGTTTCGAGCAAAGCGAGACTTAGTGCAAAGCTTTGGTTTTGATGCAAAGTCGCTAGGACAAGATTTTGTATTTGGTAGTCAGAAGTTTAAGTTGGGATTTAAAGCGACGGAAGTGTTCCAAACGGATTTGGAAGGAACGCGAGTTGTAAGAGAAGGAAGTCGGTATTTTGTAATAATCCCCCAAAGCTTACCGTATCAACAGCCTGAAAACCAAAGGATAGATACGGTGTCACTCGATCCGGGGGTACGCACCTTCATGACATTTTATTCAGAAGTATTGCATGGAAAGATAGGAGAGGGCGATTTTAAGCGTATTTATCGATTATGTTTGCATTTGGACAGACTAATGTCGAGTATTTCAAAGGCGGGCTGTAAGCGAAAGAGACGCTTGAAGAAAGCGGCAGAACGAATGCGTTGGCGGGTCTATGATTTGATTGATGATTTGCATAAAAAGCTAGCGAATTATCTAGTGCGAACTTTCAATCGGATATTAATACCTGTGTTTGAGACTTCTCAGATGGTGACTAAGTTGGTTTCAAGGGTATCTCGTAGCATGTTGACATTTGGTCATTATCGTTTCAAGGAATATTTAAAAGCGAGAGGTCAACAGGCTGGTTGTGAGGTATTGGAAGTCAATGAAGCATATACATCGAAAACGTGTTCGTATTGTGGTGTGATCCATCGGATAGGCAGTCAGAGGAGAATGAAGTGTGGTTGTGGTGTTGATGTGGATCGAGATTTAAACGGTGCACGCGGGATATATCTGCGTGCTTTGGCGGCTTCGCCCTGATGTTCCTGAAGAAGAACATTTGCATTTGTTTGTAACGGTTGCTAATAAAAAAGCAACGGTTGTTAGCAGAAATGGAGCAGTGTGATTTATGTTTAAACCTCTGTTAGTGAGTGGCTTGCTCGCCAGCCTGTTGGCAAATGCGAGTTTTGCGGCTGACGCGCCCAAAATTGCGGATAAAGCGGATAAAGAAGCGGTCAAAGCGGAACAGTTTTTTCCGATTATGACCTACCGCAGTTACACCGCAGGCGCGACCATGTTTGGCGCGTTCACCGATTATTTAGCGATGATTAACGCCCGCGACGGCGGCATCAATGGCGTGCGTTTGACTTGGGAAGATTGCGACAGCGAATACAAAACCGATAAAGGCATTGAATGCTATGAAAAGCTGAAAAAGCAAGGCACGCATGGCGCGAGTGCGTTCGCCTTGTTGCAAACCAGCTTGGCATACGCGCTGATTGAACGTAGCACCGAAGACAAAATTCCCTTGATTACGTTGGGCAGCGGGCGCAGTGATGCCACCGATGGCAGCGTATTTCCTTATGTATTCCCTTTAGTCGCGAATTATTGGCGGCAAAACGTGGCGAAAATCCAATTTATCGCAGAACGTGAAGGCGGACTGGAAAAGCTAAAAGGTAAGAAAATTGTGAATCTTTACCATAACTCCGCTTATGGCAAAGAAACCCTCGCCGTTTTAGACGCACAGGCTGAGAAATACGGCTTTAGCGTGGAACACTTTTCTATCAATCCACCCGGCATTGAACAACAAGGCATTTGGCTGCAAATCCGCAGAACTAAAGCCGATTGGGTGATTCTGCGTGGTTTTGGCGCGATGAACAGCACTGCCCTAAAAGAAGCGAAACGCGCGGGATTTCCGATTGATCATATTATTGGTAGCGCGTGGTCCAGTTCTGAAGAAGATACTCAGCCCGTGGGCGATGCGGCAAAAGGTTTTATTGCCGCAAGCTTTAATGGCGGTGGCGATGATTTCCGCGTAATTACCGATATTAAACAACGTATTTATGCGGATAATAAAGGACATGTCGATGAAAAGCATATCGGCTCGATTTATTACAATCGCGGCATTGTGCTTGGGATTTTAAGCTCGGAAGCGGTGCGGGTGGCGCAGGAAAAATTCGGTAAACAACCATTGACGGGCGAACAAGTGCGTTGGGGTTATGAACATCTCGATTTGACCGAAGCGCGTTTGAAAGAACTGGGCGCAGAAGGCTTGATAAGCCCGATGAAAACCGCGTGTGCGAATCATGAAGGCGGCGGCAAAATGCAGTTTCATCAATGGGATGGCGAAAAGTGGAAAGTTATCAGCGGCTGGATTGCGACGGATGACAGCTTTGTGAAGCCCTTAATTCAAGCCTCTGTTGCACAATATGCAAAAGAGCATCATATTATACCCAGGGATTGTAGTTTAAATCCCTAGAGAGGAAAAAGCCCCCAACCCCCTAAAAACCCCCTAAAGGGGACTTTAAACAAAGACTTGTTTATGTTCAGAGGGTTAGGGGCTGGTTTAAAAGTTTTAAAAAAACAATTCGTAATACCACTGGAGGAAACCATGAAAAATAATTTATTAATCAGTGCCATCGCAGGCATCTTGAGCTTAGGCAGTATCGCCAGCAATGCCGCAGAAGAACAATTCGTTCCGATTCCCATTTATCGCACGGGTCCTTATGCGGCAGGCGGCGCGGCAGTATTTGGCGGATTTATGGATTACATGGCGATGTTAAATGCGCGTGACGGCGGCATTAACGGTGTGAAATTGACTTGGGAAGAATGCGAAACCGCGTATAAACCTGACCGTGGCATTGAATGCTATGAACGCATGAAAGACCATCCACCTACTGGGGCTGCGATGTTCAACTTCTTAAACACGCCCATGACTTATGCTGCGATGGAACGCACCGATAAAGATAAAATCCCCATCGTTTCCATCGGCTACGGACGCGCTGACAGTGCTGACGGTCGCGTGTTTCCTTACGTGTTCCCGCTCGCAACCACCTATTGGAATCAAACCACTACCAAGATTAAATTTATTGGCATGAAAGAAGGGGGCATGGATAAACTCAAAGGCAAGAAAATTGCCCATGTTTATCATGACTCTGGCTTTGGTAAAGAAACCATTCCTGTGCTTGAAGCTTTGGCGAAAAAACATGGTTTCACCGTGCAACATTATCCCGTGGCACATCCCGGCTTAGAACAAAAAGCGGTGTGGTTACAAGTGCGTCAACAAGCACCCGATTGGGTGATTTTGCGCGGTTGGGGGGTGATGAATCCCACGGCGTTGAAAGAATCTAAACGCATTGGTTTCCCCACCGATCACATTGTGGGCGTGTGGTGGAGCGGCTCTGAAGAAGATGTGATTCCTGCGGGCGATGCGGCAAAAGGCTTTATCACGGCGGCATTTCATCCCGGCGGCAAAGAATTCGGTGTGATTAAAGACGTGGAAAAATTTGTGTACGAAAAGGGCAACGGCGCAGTCGATAAGAAAATTATCGGTTCGATTTATTATAACCGTGGGATTATTCACGGTATTTTGAATACTGAAGCAATTCGTTCTGCCCAAGAACATTTTGGCAAAAAAGCCCTGACGGGTGAACAAGTGCGCTGGGGTTTGGAACATTTGACCATCGATGATGCTATGCTGAAAAAACTTGGGGCTGAAGGCTTCCTTTCGACCATGAAAACCACTTGTGAAGATCACGAAGGGGCTGGGAAAGTGCGTTTCCAACAATGGGATGGTACTAAATGGAATTCCGTCAGTGATTGGATTACCCCTGATTACGAATTAACCCGCCCAATGGTGGAAGCTTCTGCAATGCAATATGCGAAGGAAAAGAATATTACGCCTCGCGATTGTAGTAAAGAGAAGTAAGTTAGCCGTTAAATCTTAACTGCGCTCCCTTAAAGCAGCCCCTAAATCCCCTAAAGGGGACTTAAAAGACAAAAATCTTTTATGTTTAGCCCCCTTTAGGGGGTTGGGGGCGCAGTCAAATTCAAGCAAGGTTTCGGTAAAAACCTCTACCCATCCTCATCCAAAGGCAGGTAATACAATGAGTGAATATAATTCCTCTTTGTTTCTTTCGATTAATAATATTGAAGTGATTTACGATCACGTCATTCTGGTGCTCAAAGGCGTGTCTTTAGACGTGCCCGAGGGCGGCATTGTGGCTTTATTGGGCGCAAACGGCGCGGGTAAAACCACCACGTTGAAAGCTGTTTCCAACGTGCTCGGGGTTGAACGTGGCGATGTCACCAAGGGTTCAATCAGTTTCAAAGGCGAACGCATTGACCAACTCAATCCCGCTGAATTAGTCAAGCGCGGGGTGGTGCAAGTCATGGAAGGGCGGCATTGTTTCGCGCATTTGACCGTTGAAGAAAACTTACTGACGGGCGCGTACACCCGCACTGATGGGCGTGCCGCGATTAAAGCCAGTTTAGAAAAAGTCTACGATTATTTCCCCCGTTTACGTACTCGTCGCAGCAGCATTGCAGGCTACACTTCAGGCGGCGAACAACAAATGACTGCCATCGGGCGGGCGTTAATGGCAAATCCGAGCATGATTTTACTCGATGAACCTTCAATGGGTTTAGCCCCACAAATTGTCGAAGAAATCTTTGAAATCGTGAAAGATTTAAACAGCAAGGAAAAAGTCAGTTTCTTGCTGGCAGAACAAAATACCATCGTTGCGCTGCGTTATGCGGATTACGGCTACATTTTGGAAAATGGGCGCGTGGTCATGGATGGCGACGCGAAAAGTTTGAGCGAAAATGAAGACGTGAAAGAATTTTATTTGGGCTTGAACAAAACGGGGCGCAAGAGTTTCCGTGATGTGAAGCATTATCGTCGCCGCAAACGTTGGTTAGCCTAGGGATTAATGATGCAAACCACTCATGAGTTTTTTGACGATTTAGAAATTCAAGACCCACGCGTGCGTGAACTCAGCGTGTTTGCTGCCTTGCCGCGCCAAATTCAAAACGCCCAACGTCACGCGCCTGCGTATGCCAAAATTTTGGAAGGGGTGACGGCGGGCGACATTAGCAACCGCGCCGCCTTGGCACAATTGCCGATTACCCGCAAAAGTGCTTTGATTGAATTACAGAAACAATTGCCGCCGTTTGGTGGGTTGGCAGCGATTTCAAATAATCGGGCGCGTCGAATTTTCTCTTCACCGGGTCCAATTTATGAACCTGAAGCGCGGCGTGTCGATTATTGGCGCATGGCGCGGGCTTTATTTGCGGCGGGTTTTCGCGGTGAAGATGTGGTGCATAATTGCCTTTCTTATCATTTAACCCCCGGCGGTTGGATGTTTGATGATGCCGCGCAAGCTTTGGGTTGTGCGGTGTTTCCTGCGGGCGTGGGGCAGACGGAATTGCAAGTGCGGAGCATGGTCGATGTGCGCCCAACGGCTTACACCGGCACGCCTTCGTTTTTGAAAATTTTGTTGGACAAAGCCAAAGAATTAGGCGCGGATGTGTCCAGTTTGAAAAAAGCGGCGGTTTCTGGCGAAGCCTTGCCTGCAAGTTTGCGCCAAGAAATTAATGCCTTAGGCATTGAAATTTATCAATGTTATGCCACAGCGGACTTAGGTTTGATTGCGTATGAGTCGCCTGCAAAACAGGGTTTGATTTTAGACGAGGGCATTATTGTTGAAATCGTGCGCGTCGGCACGGGCGACCCTGTGGCTGAGGGCGAAGTCGGGGAAGTGGTGGTGACGACTTTGAATTTGGAATATCCTTTGATTCGCTTTGCAACGGGAGATTTGTCGGCGGTGTTGGCGGGGAACAGTCCTTGTGGGCGCACGCATACACGGATTAAAGGCTGGCTGGGGCGTGCAGATCAAACCACCAAAGTGAAGGGCATGTTTGTGCATCCTGAACAAGTGGCAGACGTGGTGAAGCGTCATGCGGAAATTATGCGCGGGCGTTTAATTGTGGATCGTGACAGCGTCAACGATGTGATGACTTTGCATTGTGAAGTGGCGGCGGGTAATGAAGCTTTGCAACAAGCGATTCAAGCAAGTTTACGGGATATTTGTAAACTGCGTGGCGAAGTTCAGTTTGTGGCGGTGGGCAGTTTGCCAAATGATGGTAAAGTGATTGAAGATATTCGGAAATATGATTGATATTAAGTCGAGTTAAAATTTAAAGACCTTCTGGGGTTTAACAACATGGAAGGTCTTAGAGTACATCTGACTTTATTTTAACTTGACATCTTTCGAGAAGGCTTCGGATCGTTTGTTGCTTAAATTAAAATCTATTGGGGCAGAAACTGGTATCACATCACTCACGCTTACGTCATCAAGCTCGGTATCCAAACCTGTACCATCATTGACGGGGGAAATATTTGCACCAAAATCAGCAAATCTAATTGTGGTCGAAGTACTATTTGCAGTAAAAATATAACTAGCAGTCTGTGGCGAATCATAGGCAGTATTTAAACCGTAGTATATATTGTTTGCCCACTACTGTAGTTACGGTTTGCGATATAGCCGCATCAACTAATGCGTCACCAAAGTTAAAACTTGCAGAAGAACTACCAACGATAGCAGCAGGAACTGTTCTTATGGCTGTTCCCGAAACTGACCACTTTGCAAAAACATCTCCTGAAATACCTTCAAATCCTCCATTAATAATGAACTCAGCAGCAAATGCTTGGTTTGAAGGTGAAGCGATAACACTCGCGAGTAACACACCTAAAAGCTGTGTAAATTTTTTTAAACTATTTTTAATCATAACGTTCTCTGAATTATAGGAACGATAATATTATCAAAAATCTATAACTTTTTATAGGGATAAGAGTTCAGTGGTCATCGTTCCCAAGCTCCGCTTGACGACTCGGAAAACCTAAAGCATCTTCAATAGATGGCGCGATAATAACACTCAGCATTTCTTCATTTCCAAATGTGAGGACAAGATGACTGTTATGAATTACGCAGTTGAATCGCTATTTCTTCCTTGTTCCCAAACTCTATTTCACAGCCATTAAGTTAAGAGTTAAAAGCAAGATTTCTTAGCCTGTTTAGCATATAGGAGCAAACTCGTAGTAGAAGAACTTCTCCTTGGAACTAAACGATCACTTCTACTGCACGTCGGA
>JBDLSS010000192.1:0-3986 GCA_039799345.1 Pseudomonadota bacterium | reverse complement strand
ATTCACGCAGAATTCGTCCACTGGGCCAGTTCACTTCAATCAGGAAGTTTAAAAATGGCTCTTTCAGCGGTTGGGTGGTGCTAACTCTAATCACTGCTTCCGTTTTGGTGACAGGCTCAATGGTAAATTTGAGCGTATCCAAAATGCGGGGGCGTTCTAAGCCTGCGCGTCGGAAGGCTTCCTCGGTAGGAATCAGAATATTAATATTGTCTATATCGCCTTTGGGGATAGAGAGAATATTAATTTTTGCGTTGAGCGGTTCATTGAGCTTAGAACCTACTTCTATATTGCTCAAGCCTAACGCATAGGTATCTAGCGAGAATAGGGTGCTCATCGAGGCCAAGATCATACCCAGTTTACGCATTACACAGTCTCCTAATCATTACCTATGCCAATAGTCGAAAAGCTTAATTCACTATTAAGTTATAGCGGGATGATTGAATTATCATCCCACACCGAAAAACTCAGTATAGTGAGCGTGGATAAGCAGAATTATACGCTACTATACTGAGTTGTATGCAACATCTTGAATTTACTCGACAATGTAGCACGTTTCAATCCATATCCGACCTCATCCGTCAGATGAAACTCGTCGACGGATAGAGGTCGAGAGCTTACTGTGCAGAATAACGATACTGGCTTGTTATTGTCAAAACTTACCCAAAAAAAGAGGCAGTTTCAAACCAGTAAGGGAATCTAACAAATTATATATAGTCTTTTATCAAAATTTCTGCAATTTGGATACTGTTAAGTGCAGCACCTTTGCGAATATTGTCGGAAACAACCCACATATCTAAGCCGCGTGGGTGGGAAATATCTTCACGGATTCGACCGACATACACGGGGTCTTTGCCCGCAGCTTCAGTGACGGCTGTGGGATAACCGCCTGCTTTGCGTTCATCTAAAACCACGACACCCGGTGCTTTAGCCAGCAATTCGCGTGCCTGTTCTGCGGTAATCTTGTCACGGGTTTCGATATGAATCGCTTCGGAGTGTCCGAAAAATACGGGAACACGAGCAGCGGTGGGGTTCACTTGAATGGAAGTGTCTTCCATAATCTTGTGCGTTTCCCAGACCATCTTCATTTCTTCTTTGGTGTAACCATTTTCCATGAACACATCAATGTGCGGTAACACGTTGAACGCGATTTGCTTAGGATACACTTCAGCAGTAATGGGTTTTGCATTCAGCAATTGTGCGGTTTGGTTCGCCAATTCTTCAATCGCTTCTTTACCCGTGCCAGAGACGGATTGATACGTTGCCACGTTAATGCGAGTAATACCCACCGCATCATGAATCGGCTTCAATGCCACCAACATTTGAATGGTGGAACAATTGGGATTCGCGATGATATTGCGATTTTTGTACTGTGCAATCGCATGAGGATTCACTTCAGGCACAACTAAGGGAATATCTTCGTCTTGACGGAATTGTGAAGTATTGTCCACCACGATGCAGCCTGCTGCGCCTGCTTTAGGAGCATAAATCGCAGAAACCGAAGCACCAGGAGAAAATAAGCCGATTTGAGCCTTGGAAAAGTCAAACGTTTCCAAATCTTCGACGACAATCGTTTTTCCCTTAAATTGAAGTTTCGTGCCTGCGGAACGGCTGCTGGCTAAGGCATATAAATTGCGAATGGGAAAATTGCGTTCTTCCAAGATAGACATCATGGTTTCCCCAACAGCCCCAGTTGCACCAACGACTGCGACATCAAACAAACGACTCATTTACTGTGTGCTCCGATTCATCAAATTTAAGGGATACTTCTCAAAAGGCTGACTTGAAATTTCTAACTTGCCAGTGCTTTGTCGAGATTTATTTAAAACTTCACTGCGCCCCTTTTATAGAGGGAGCTTAACGATTTAGCAGTGATAAACAGCCAAGGATTTTAGCCGTTTGTTGTCTGAATCAGGATTAACAGGATTACCCGAATTAAGCAGGATTAAACCCTAATCCTGAAAATCCTTTAATTCTGTAAATCCTGATTCAGACAATCCTTCAAAAATACTTACAACTTCGAGCGCAACACCGCAACCACTGCATCACCCATTTCACGGGTTTTGACCACGGTATCATTATCGCCTTTAATATCAGCGGTGCGTAAACCATCACGCAACACTTGGGCGACCGCTTCTTCTACTAAAACTGCCAATTTTTCTTCTTTCAGGCTGTAGCGCAACATCATCGCCACCGACAAAATCATTGCCAGCGGATTGGCTAGTTGTTTGCCAGCGATGTCAGGCGCAGAACCATGAATCGGTTCGTACATGCCTTTGTTATTGGAATCTAAGGAAGCCGAGGGCAACATCCCAATCGAACCCGTTAATTGTGAAGCCAAATCCGACAGAATGTCACCGAATAAATTGCCCGTGACCATCACGTCAAATTGTTTGGGATTACGCACCAATTGCATGGCAGCATTGTCCACATACATGTGCGTGAGTTTCACGTTAGGATATTCTTTCCCGACACGCGTGACCACTTCGCGCCATAATTCCGTGGATTCCAACACATTCGCTTTGTCAACTGAACATAAACGCCCTTGACGCTTTGCCGCACTTTCAAACGCCACGCGCGCGATGCGTTCAATTTCGCTTTCGCTATATAGCATGGTGTTGAAACCTTGACGCTCGCCATTTTCCAACACGCGAACGCCGCGAGGCTTGCCGAAATAAATATCGCCCGTCAATTCACGCACGATTAAAATATCTAAGTTTTCAACCACTTCAGGCTTTAAAGTGGACGCATTCGCTAATTCTGGAAACAGCGTGGCAGGGCGCAAATTGGCAAACAAACCCAATTCGGAGCGCAAACCCAATAAACCTTTTTCGGGACGTTGCGCCATTTCCAAAGGTTCCCATTTAGGACCTCCGACAGCGGCTAATAACAGCGCGTCCGCACGTTTTGCAAGTGCCAAGGTTTCGGCGGGCAGAGGATTACCCGTGGCATCGATTGCAGCACCGCCCACCAAGGCGTTTTCTAAATTCACTTTCAGACCAAATGAGGCGCGCAAAGTTTCTAAAACTTTGACTGCTTCCGCCATAATTTCAGGTCCGATTCCATCCCCTGCTAAAACTGCAACTGTTTTTGTCATGACATAACCTTGCTAAACGTAAAATTTAAGACTGGAATAACCACGGGGCTTGCTGCCGCCGTTGGGCTTCGTAGGTTTTGATCGCGTCTGCATATTGCAGGGTTAAACCGATGTCATCTAAACCATGAAACAGGCAATGTTTTCTGAAGTCATCGATATTAAAATGGTGACTTTTGCCTGAAGGCGTATTCACGGTTTGCGCGGCTAAATCAATGGTTAAACGATAGCCTTCGCTGCTCGCCACTTCTTGGAACAAGCTATCAACCACTTCTTCGCTGAGCACAATCGGTAAAATGCCATTTTTGAAGCAGTTATTATAAAAAATATCGGCATAACTTGGCGCGATCAACGCCCGAAAACCATAATCTAATAAAGCCCAAGGCGCGTGTTCACGGCTTGAACCACAGCCAAAATTTTGGCGGGCTAATAAAATTTCTGCCCCTTGATAACGCGCATTATTCAGCACGAAATCGCTATTCAGCGGACGATTCGAGCAATCTTGACCCGGTTCGCCGTGGTCTAAATACCGCCATTCATCAAATAAATTCACCCCAAAGCCCGTGCGATAAATGGACTTGAGAAATTGTTTAGGAATGATCGCGTCGGTGTCAACATTGGCGCGATCCAACGGAGCAACTAAGCCGTTTAAAGTGGTGAATGCTTGCATAAGCTGTGAATCTCTTTCGTCAAGAAAAATTTAGGCTTTCTTTATAATGCTGATCATACTTGAAATGCGGGGTATAAGCTAACACGAGCATTAAGTTTAGCTTTTCACCCCCTTTGATAAAGGGGGAAGTTAAATCTTGTTAATAGCTGTTGAGTATAAGCTAAGGGAAAAATTTACATTCTAGCAGATTTTGCCAAGAGTTTGACCCGTGCAAAGCGGCGTTTT
>JBDLSS010000191.1:0-2771 GCA_039799345.1 Pseudomonadota bacterium | reverse complement strand
GAAAAATCCCATTTCTTTGCAACGTCGCGATAATAAGTGGTTTTATTGGAGTGGTGAATTAAGTGAATTATCTGCGGTTACACGTTACGCCAGTTTACCCAAGCAAATAACTGTCGATGTTTTCGATGGGGTTTTAAATAACGTCTCGGGATATTTCAAAGTGTATGTTGGTTATCGTTTGGCAGAGGGTAACATTGTATTCAATGGTTTGAATATATTGAAAGTTAATGTTGCTAAAGCTTAAGTGAGCTGAAGAGCTTTCAGAAAACCATATTCTGGAAGCTCTTTGGTTAATTTTGGAAAGTGTTGTACATTGATAAAAACCAAGAAAAACCATTAAAAAAGTATACATACTTCGTTAACACTCTCGGAAAAATAACAGAAAAAATCTATTTTCGATTTCGCCGCCGTTATTTAATGCCTTTAATCTTAAAATTAATGACTCCAAGCAATCAAAAAACTGGCAATGTCGGATAATATCATTATATTATTCACTATCTTTGTCATTAAAATTTAAGGTTGTTCCCATGAAACAAATTCACTTGAATATTCTGAGCAGTGCTATTTTACTCGCATTAGGCAACAACGCGCTGGCTGACACCACCGTGAGCACTTCCACGACGCTCAATGTCACCGTGACCACGCCTAGACCTGAAGGCACGTCTTCAACTACGTCAACTGGCACGACTCCCACAGCAACCAGTTCCACGACTGCCACACCTACGACCACCACCTCCCCAAAGTCTGAAAGCAGCACAACATCGACCAGCACGACTCCCACAACGACTAAACCCACGGTGACAGATTCTACTGCCACACCCAGCACCACCAAGCCCACGGTGAGCGATGCTTTAGCTACGCCAACAACCACCAAGCCTGTACCTGCAACGGACTATTCCAAGTTAGATGCCAAGGCAGTGGCGGCATTATCTTTAGATGTTGTGTCTAAATTAACTGCGCAACAAATTGCTGCTTTAAAACCTGATGCTGTTGCAGGTTTTAGCGCACTACAACTCAAAAATATCAGCCCTGATGCGATGAAAGGTTTCTCCGCTGCTCAAATTGCCAAGCTCAACCCTGATGCAATAAAAGGCTTTTCTGCCGAACAATTGCGGGCGCTTGACCCCAACGCTGCGAAGGGTTTCACTGCGACCCAGCTCAAGAATATTACCCCTGAAGCTTTCCGTGGTTTCAGTGCGAAACACATCAACAAATTCAGCAAAGATGCGGTCAGTGGGATTACCCCAGAACAATTCAGTTTGTTGACCCGTGATGCGGTGGGTGGCTTTAGCGTTGAACAGTTTAAAAATATCCGTTTAGAACTGTTAGCCAGCTTGAATGCTTCCAATATTGGTGGCTTGTCTCGCGAAGTATTACGTGAATTTGGCGCGGAAATTTTGGCGCGTTTAGACATTAAAGAAGTTAAGAAATTAACCAGTGTTGATGTGACTGCCATTTTCTTGAATATTGATACCAGCAAACTCAAAGCGAAAGACATCAAAGTCTATCTGCCTGAAGGATATGGCGTAAATGAAGACACGGGCAAGTTAACCCTGCCTGTGGGTAAAGTGAGCCTGCCTCCATTGACCGTGAATGTTAATACCACTGTTAACGTCAACATTGAATTACCGTCTTTACCTGATTTGAGCACCAGCTTAAATGTGGGGGGGACTTCAACCCAAAAGACTGACATGTTGACCCAATTGAACCAAACTTTGGTACAAATCAACTATCCTCAGTTTACCGTGTCACAAACCGATACGGGAATTATGAAAGTGGCAGGCACGGGCGCATCAAAAGGGGTGGATTTAGCCTTCATTCCTGACCAAGACAAAACCGAAACGGTTGCCAGCGATGTTGCGCCTGGGCTTTACACGACTGCAGGGGGGCATATTGTATTAATCACCACTTCAGGGGTGAAATTCACCTTGATTCCTGCGCCTCAAGACCCTGTGCGTTTGGCAAAGGTAATTCCTAAGGGTAAAGTGAAAATGGGTAAGAAAGGTGAAACCCGTTTAGAATTGCCTGATAATAATCGTGTGATTTGTGGGCTGTTTGATGCGTTTGTCGAACCCGCACCCAAGGGCGCAAAACCTGGTGTTACTATTCAAGGTACGTCGGGCGTGGATGAAGTTGCCGTGGTGGTTTATGAAGATGGTACGCAACAAAAATTGCGTCCTTCCGTGCAAGATCAAGATGGTTTAGTGAATGCTAAAAACTTCCTGAGTGATTCGTCTAAATACTTGAAATACAAGTTCAGTGCTGACGGCAACATTCACTTCTTGTATGGTAATGTTTACTTAATCTCCAAGCCCACGTTTGACATTCAAGTCAATTACACCACGGCGCAAGCTCGTCCTGTGATTAATGTGTTAGACGGTGGCAAGAAAGCCGAGTTAATTAATGAAGATGGCGACCGTCAAGTGTTTAACTTGGAAGTTATGGGTACTTCCAGCAGTTATCAAGACGAGTAGTCTGTATAGTAAACTCGCTTGCATCGATTTTTAGACAAAGCGGGCGGATACTCAATAAAAAAACGGTTAGATTTCGATCTAGCCGTTTTTTTTATAGAGTATCCATATAACTTATTGAATACAAAATCTTATGTTGATAAGTTACTATTTAAGATGAACTTCTAGTCATTGAGAAATTCAAGCATTTTTCTTTAATCCTGAAAATTCGGATAATCCTGTAAATCCTGATTCTGACAATAAACTCGTCACAGCCAAAACAGTTTTCTTATACCTAACTCAGGTGAAATAAGAAAACTA
>JBDLSS010000190.1:0-2858 GCA_039799345.1 Pseudomonadota bacterium | reverse complement strand
TTTTACACGGCTCAGCTTATGACGATGCCAGCCGCCACGCCTTGGAACTGGTTGAAAAATTAGGTTTAAGTTACATCGCGCCCTACGATGACGAATACGTGATTGCAGGACAAGGCACAATCGGCATGGAAATCTTGCACCAACACAGCCAAGATTTAGAAGCGATTTTCATCCCTGTCGGCGGCGGCGGCTTAATTGCAGGCGTTGCCGCTTATGTCAAATATTTGCGCCCCGAAATTAAAATTATTGGCGTAGAACCCGAAGACGCGCCCACCTTGCACGCCGCATTAGAAGCGGGCGAACGGGTGATTTTAGAACAAGTCGGGATTTTTGCCGACGGGGTCGCGGTGCGCCAAATTGGAAAATTGCCGTTTGAGATTTGCCGCGAATACGTTGATGAAGTCATTTTGGTCAGCACGGACGAAATCTGCGCCGCCATTAAAGATATTTTTGACGACACTCGCACCGTGACTGAACCTGCGGGCGCGTTGGCTTTGGCGGGTTTAAAACGTTATATTGCCCGTGAAAAATGCGAAGGCAAGAATTTAGTCACCATCGCGAGCGGCGCAAACGTCAATTTTGACCGCCTCGGCTATGTCACTGAACGCACTGAAATCGGGGAACGTCGCGAAGCCTTAATTGCCGTCACCATTCCCGAAGCACCCGGGAGTTTCCGCACTTTCTGTCACACCATTGGGCAACGGGCAATTACCGAATTCAATTATCGTTATGCCGATGCCAAAAATGCACATGTTTTTGTGGGCGTGCGTTTGAATGAAGGCGCGGCAGAAAAAGAACGTTTAATTGAGAAATTATGTGAAAAATCCTATCCCGTGTTAGATATGACCGATAACGAAATGGCAAAAGTGCATATTCGCTATATGGTGGGCGGACATGCGCAACAAATGCTGCATGAAAAAATCTATCGTTTTGAATTTCCTGAGCGTCCCGGCGCGTTGCTGCATTTTCTCACGGAAATGGGCTCACGCTGGAATATCAGCATGTTCCATTACCGCAATCATGGCGCGGCGTATGGGCGGGTTTTAGTAGGAATTCAAGTGCCTGATGATGAAATGCCCAGTTTTAAGGCATTTTTAGACAAAATTGCCTACCCTTACTGGCAAGAATTAGATAACCCTGCGTATCGTTTATTTTTGAGTTAAACACAATGAGCATGATTTATACCCCTGACGATTTCAACGAAGACAACGTCTTAAAAGTCCGTTCTTACCTCACGCTAATCATGGTTTATAGCCTGAAATATATCGGAATTTTATTATTACCCAACGTGATTCCTTCCCCCGCTTTGCAAAAATTAGCACATAGCTGTTTTGATTTGGGATTTTGGGTAACTTCGCTGCCTGCTATTGCATTGCTATTTGTCACCTTGCGGCGCGTGCCGAGTTCTGGAAATATTGCGCGCTGGCTGTGGAAAAATGGGCAAAAATTAATCGCGGGCGGTTTGATTTTAGATGTGTTGATGATTGTGGGATACACGTTCATCGGTTGGACGCATTTTGATGAACTGAGTTTGGTGTTTTTATATACTGATTTGGCGTTATTATTTACGCTGTGGAAATCGCACTATATCAAAGATGTGTTTGCAGACTTTCCTGAATATAAAGCGAAAAAATAGTTTTTACAGGTATTCAAATAAAAAAAGGGGCGTTAAATTAACGCCCCTTTTTTTATTTAATTTATTTTACGCTTAACGTCTTTCTTCGCGGATATGCTCGCGACGACGTTCACGTCGATTGTCACGAAAATGCTCGCGTCTGGCACGTTGTTCTTCGCGCATGTGTTCACGTCGGGCGCGTTGTTCATCAGAGCGTTGTTCACGTCGTGGTGGCATCACACGATAGGGTTGTTCAAGCAAAATATCAGAAGAATTCACAACTTCCTGTGCATAAGCCGCAGGAAAAGCACATAAACATAACAGTAAACTAACGATGATACGCATGAAATTTCCCATTATTGTAATAAGTTATTGTGTAGCCATCATACAGTGTTTTTTGCTGATATGTACTTAATATATTTAGGAGTTACGCAGTTGAATTTATGAGCAGTTCGTAGGGTGTATGGCGGCTACGCCTTATACACCCTACGCTTGATAAATCTTTTTTGAATTAATAAAAAATAACGGGTAGTCCTTCAAGGACTATCCGTCCTGAGTAATCTTAAAATTCGCCAATAGACTGCTTATCTGCATGATACGAAGAACGCACTAAAGGCGCGCTGGCAACATGTTTAAAGCCCATTTCCTTGGCTTTTTCACCCAACATTGCAAATTCATCAGGGGTGACATAACGTTTCACTGCCAAATGATGGCGACTGGGTTGTAAATATTGCCCTAAAGTTAGCATTTCGCAATCGTGGGCGCGTAAATCTGCCATCACTTGCAATACTTCATCAATTTCTTCACCCAAGCCCAGCATTAACCCTGATTTTGTTAAAACATCAGGATGAGCCGCTTTGAATTCTTTCAACAATTTCAAAGACCAAGCGTAATCTGCACCGGGACGCACTTCTTTATACAAACGCGGCACACTTTCCAAATTGTGATTAAACACATCAGGTGGCGCGGCGTGCATAATTTCTAAAGCCCGTTCCATGCGTCCACGAAAATCAGGCACTAACACTTCAATCCGCGTTTTTGGCGAATGTTCACGCACTGCACGAATGCAATCCACAAAATGCCCTGCGCCGCCATCGCGTAAATCATCGCGGTCTACCGAAGTCACCACCACATAATTTAATTTCATCGCGGCAACAGTTTTCGCGAGATTTAAAGGCTCTTCCGCATCCAAAGGCTCGGGGCGACCATGTGCCACGTCGCAAAACGGACAGCGGCGCGTACA
>JBDLSS010000189.1:0-4068 GCA_039799345.1 Pseudomonadota bacterium | reverse complement strand
AATTTAGGCATTGCCACGGCGGTTGGTTTATTATTCGTCTGGAATTTGCGCCTGTGGTTGCCCACGGTAGAAACTATTACTTTAGTATTAATTGCGACTTTTATCGCGATTTTACTGGGTGTGCCTTTAGGAATTTACACTGCACTTTCCCCCACGGCGCGGCGCATCGTGATGCCGATTTTAGATTTTATGCAAACCATGCCCGCTTTTGTGTATTTAATTCCTGCGATTCCCTTCTTTGGTTTGGGCGTGGTTTCTGCAATTTTTGCCACCGTCGTGTTTGCGATGCCGCCCGCGATTCGTTTCACTTGTTTGGGTATTCAGCAAGTGCCCGAGCAATTGATTGAAGCGGCGGATGCCTTTGGTTCTACACCGCGTCAAAAATTATTTAAAGTGCAATTGCCACTGGCAGTGCCGACAATTATGGCAGGGATTAATCAAACCATTATGTTATCGCTATCGATGGTGGTGATTTCTGCAATGATTGGCGCGGGTGGTTTGGGTGGCGAAGTGTGGAAAGCGATTCAACGTTTACAAGCGGGCGCAGGTTTTGAAGCAGGCATTGCGGTGGTGATTTTGGCAATGTTGCTGGATCGCATCACCCAAAATATTGCCAAGCGTTTACAGGATTATTAAAAAGAAAGCCCCTAAATCCCTATCAAAAAGTAGTAGGGTGGAATAGCGTAGCGTATTCCACCGTGAAACATAATGGTTCTAGGTATATGTCTCAAAGCGTGCATAACAATATGTTTTTTCTTATTCCCAAGTGGCACTTGGAACGAGAGAAAACAGTGATAAACGGCAAAGTATATATAAGCTAATGTTCCTAAATGGAATAAATGCTAATGATTTAGCCATCCCCTTGAGGGGGTTGGGGGCTTCAGTAAATTCATAAAAAATATAAACAGGGAGAAGAATGATGTTAGGTTCTTTAGGTAGGATTCTCGGAATAATTATTTTTATATACAGCAGTTTTTCACCTGTACAAGCCGCTTCAAAGGGCGTGGTGAAATTAGCCTACGTTGAATGGTCTAGCGAAGTGGTGAGCACTAATATTGTTAGAGCCTTACTCGAACACGCAGGCTATGAAGTCCAAATTACCCCGACCAATACATTGGGCATGTGGCAAGCCGTCGCTAATGGCAGCGTAGATGCTACTGTAGGCGCGTGGTTAGATAATACCCAAGGACAATATTTAAACTTATTTGGGGATAAAATTGAATCATTGGGCGCGAATTTGGAAGGCACGCGCGTCGGCTTGGTCGTCCCTGAATACGTGAATATCGATTCGATTGAAGAACTGAATGCCAATATCGATAAGTTCGGCGGCAAGATTATTGGGATTGATCCCGGCGCAGGAGTAATGGGCAGAACGGTGCAAGCACGCCATGCTTATGCCCTGAAAAATTATCATTTAGTGCTCAGCAGCGAAATGGCGATGACGCAGGCTTTATCAGATGCGGTGGATGCAAAACGTTGGATTGTGGTGACAGGTTGGGTGCCGCATTGGATGTTTTTACGTTGGAAACTGAAACTTCTTAAAGACCCCAAAAAAATTTATGATTCGAATGGTTTTATCGCCACCGTGGTGCGTAAAGGTTTAGCACAGCAACAGCCTGAAGTTTATCGAATTTTAGATAACTTCTACTGGAGTGCGGATGAGATGCAAAAGGTGATGTTTTGGAATGTTGAAAACTATGCAGACCCTTATAAAACCGCTCAGCGTTGGTTAAAAGAAAATCCTGAGCGCGTGAAACAGTGGTTAGAGCCGAAATTGCTTAAGTAAATTGCTTAACTGCGCCCCAACCCCTAAAAGGGGCTAAACACAAAACTTGTTTGTCTTTGAAGCCCCCTTTAGGGAATTTAGGGGTGCAGTAACACGTATTTTTTTATATTTATTTCACAGGAGCAAATCGCATGAAATTTTTAAAGTCTTGTGCACTGCTGCTGAGCCTTGTGAGCTGTTTATGGCTTCCTTCGGTCAGCGCGGCAAGCAAAGGTAAAGTTAAACTGGTTTACGTTGAATGGTCTAGCGAGGTGGTCAGCACCAATGTGATTCGTGTGGTGCTAGAAAACTTGGGCTATGAAGTGAAAATAACCCCCGTCAGTGCGGCTGCAATGTGGCAGTCGGTTGGCACGGGAGATGCAGATGGATTGGTAGCTGCATGGCTAGATACTACCCACGCGCATTATTTGGCGGCGGTGAAAAATAAAATTGAAGATTTAGGTCCTAATCTGCAAGGCACGCGCATTGGTTTAGTTGTTCCCGATTATGTGAAAGTTAATTCCATCGAAGAACTCAATGTCAATGTTGACAAACTCAATGGCAAAATTGTTGGGATTGACCCCGGCGCGGGTTTGATGACTAAAACCGAACAAGTCATCAAAGATTATGGTTTAAAAGGTTTTAAATTGGTGGAAGGTAGCGGCGCAACCATGACTGCTGAATTGAGCAATGCGATTAAAGAAAAACGTTGGGTGGTGGTGACTGGCTGGACGCCACACTGGATGTTTTCACGTTGGAAATTAAAATATTTAACCGACAGCAAAAATGTGTATGGCAGTGGCGGTTATATCAGCACTATCGTGCGTAAAGCTTTGAAAAAAGAATTACCCGAGGTTTATCGTGTGCTCGACCAGTTTTCATGGACACCCGCTGATATGCAAACCATCATGGTTTGGAATGAAGAAAAAGGGGCTGATCCTTATCTCAACGCCAAACGTTGGGTTCAGCAAAATCCTGATAAAGTGAAAGCATGGACTAAGTAATTAAAAAAAGCCTCTTATTTAAGAAAAATTAAGAGGCTTTTTTATCATTGCAGGTTATTATCCGCTAAGATTGATTAACAATTTCAAGGACAAGACTATGTTAACGGGTATTAAAGAGTGGCTGATGCGCCACAAAAATGAAGATTTTATGCAGGCAATTGTTGCCTCATGTGCCTTAGTCGCAGCAGCTGATGGCACTATCAGTGAAGTGGAAAAGAACAAGATGGCGGAATTCATTCAGCGTTCTGAAGAGCTGCATGTGTTCCCCATGACGGAAGTGGTACAAGAATTCAACAAGTTTGCCGACACTTTTAAGTTCAACTCAGATATCGGCAAACAAGAAGCCCTGAAATGTATTCGTAAAGTAAAGAAAAATCCTGATGCCTCACGGATGCTCATTCGGATTTGCTGCCAAGTGGGTTTGGCAGACGGCAATTTTGACGACAATGAAAAGTTAGTCGTTTCAGAACTGTGTTTAGAATTGGGATTAAATGCCGATTATTACAAGGCGTTTTATCTCAAATTTGACTAAGTCCTTTACTGTTTAAGCGCATCAGTTGGTGGGTTTGTGGCGTGCAATGTAAGACTATCGCGCCCTTTTCCTGCCAATCCCCTACCACCCATCTTTGTGCCGTTTCACCTAAAATATCAACTTCATGGACGGCAGGACGGTGGGTGTGCCCATGAATCAAATTCATCACTCCGTGACTGTTCAAAGCATTGACCACGGCTGCGGGCGTGACATCCATAATCGTTTCACTGCTACCTTGCGCGTGCATTTGACTTTGTTGACGCGCTTGTTTTGCAAAGCTACGGCGTTGTGCCAAAGGTTGCGCTAAAATTTGCGCTTGCCATTCAGGATTATGCACTTGTTTACGAAAGGCTTGATAGGCGACGTCTAAGGTGCATAAAGTATCACCGTGCATGATTAAGGTTGGTGTACCATAGACATCAATGACGTTGCTTTCAGGTAATAATTCACAGCCTGCACGTTCACCAAATCCTTGACCTAGCAAAAAATCACGGTTTCCCTGCAACACCTTAATCGCCGTGCCTGCCTCACTCAAACGGCGTAATTGTTTGATAATATCCTGATAGGCAGGTTCGTCATCATCATCTCCCAGCCAAACTTCAAATAAATCCCCTAAAATATAAAGCCTCTCTAAATCACGCGCTTTTCCTTTCAAGAAATTGGCGAATAAGGCGAGTGTGGTGGGTTGCTGTGGGTGCAAATGTAAATCGGCAATAAATAGTGTTGCGGACATGACAAGTCCCTTCTTAAACGAATCCCCTAGCTTT
>JBDLSS010000188.1:0-6276 GCA_039799345.1 Pseudomonadota bacterium | reverse complement strand
ATTAAGTTTTAACTGCGCCCCAATCCCCTAAAGAGGGCTAAACCTTAAAACCAGCCCCTAAATCCCCTAAAGGGGACTTAAAATATTAAACATTACATAACTTGTTTGTGTTTAGCCTTTTTTAGGGGGTTGGGGGCTTCTTTAAAGGTTTTTAAACGCGCTACTTTCTGTTAAAACTTAATTGATGACACGCCCTAGGCATGTTATTTGTGGATAATATTAAATTATTCAGTCGGTTTTTATTTTCAAAGGATTATAGTATGTGTAAATTATTCAGTATCCTGATTGTGAGCACCAGCGTATTGTTGACAGGCTGCATTCCCCCAAGCCGCTCCAGCGAAGTTTATGGGCGCGAACAAACCATGAAAGCCAGTATTGTCGAAATGGGTGTAGTGACTGCCTTACGTCCTGTGATGATTGAAGGCACAAAATCCCCCGTCGGTGGTATAGGTGGCGCGGCGATTGGCGCAATTGGGGGTAGTACCATTGGCGGTGGCAGAGGTAGTGCCGTCGCAAGTATATTGGGTGCAATTGCAGGCGGTTTAGCAGGGGCTGCAATTGAAGAAGGCGCAACTGCACAAAATGGCGTAGAAATTACTGTGCGTTTAGACAGTAATGGACGTTCTTTAGCGGTGGTACAAGCGGCTGATGAACCTTTTGGCTTAGGCGATAGAGTTCGGGTTTTAACCAACCCCTATGAAACACGGATTTCACATTGATACGTTTGCCCATTTACACAGATAATTCCGCTTTCAGTATGGAAGTTCGTAGAATTGCCCAACGCTTTAATTTGCCCCTGCTCACTGAATTACCCGCGCCACAATCCGACACTGCGCCGCAGTTTATTTTGCAATTAAGTGAGCAGGGTTTAGGTGTTCACGACTTAAGCAGACAAATTGGGCGCGTTGCAGTAGATTTCGCGTCGGCGCAATCCGAATATCGGCGATTACATGGCGGCGGGAAAAATCAAACTTTGGCACGCGCTATCGGTTTAAAACATCAAGCTCAGTTAAATATTTTAGATTTGACCGCAGGCTTGGGTCGAGATGCCTTTGTGCTTGCAAGTTTAGGCTGTCGGGTGCAGATGGTGGAGCGTTCCCCCGTGTTAACAGCATTATTAGAGGATGCATTGCAACGCGCCTATCACATTGAAGCGATTGCACCAATCGTAGCCCGTTTGCAATTAACACATGCGCAGGCAGCTGATTACTTACGTCAAACAAATGTGCAAGCTGATGTAATTTATTTAGACCCAATGTATCCGCATCGACAAAAAGCGGCATTGGTAAAAAAAGAAATGCGAGTGTTACGTGCCGTAGTGGGGGATGATGAAGATGCGGGGGAATTATTAGGCTTAGCAATCAATTTGGCGCGGCTGCGAGTGGTGGTAAAGCGTCCAAAAACTGCACCTACCTTAAATATGCAATCACCGACCTTAAGTCTTACCAGTGAAAACACCCGCTTTGATATTTATGTCACCAAAAAAACTGTGTAGTTATTGAATCCATTGACGCAGTCCAATTTCATTGAAATAAGAGGTTTGATAAAGCATGAATGCTTTTAGTTTATTTTTCCTAAGTTGCTTATTTTCAGCATTTGGGCTGGAATGGTGGTTAGCCCGCCGACAGATTCAGCATGTCGCCGCCCACCAACACCAAGTTCCCGAAGCTTTTGCGGACAGAATTGATGTGTTTGAACATCAAAAAGCCGCAACTTACACCATTGCGAAAACTGAATTTGCACAAAAAGTGCGGATTGCAGAACTCGCTATTTTATTGCTGTGGGTATTTGGCGGCGGTTTGGAATATTTGGACACTGCGTGGCGCAGTTTGCAGTGGTCAAGTTTGTGGACAGGGGTTGCGATTTTAGTGAGCTTTTCACTTTTAGGCAGTTTATTAGATTTACCGATAAGTTATCATAAAACTTTCAAAATTGAAGCGAAGTTTGGCTTTAATCGCAGCACTCCAAAGTTATTTTTTACAGATTTGTTTAAATCATTTTTGCTCAGCATGGTGGTCAGTATTCCGCTGCTTGCCCTTGTATTATGGCTAATGGAGTCGATGGGAAGTTTATGGTGGCTGTGGGTTTGGGGTGTATGGATGAGTTTCAGTTTATTGATGATGTGGGCATATCCTGCATTTATTGCGCCTTTATTCAATAAATTTAATCCACTCGAAGAAGGTTCGTTGAAACAACGCATCGAAGCTTTATTAAAACGCAATGGTTTTGCCAGTCAGGGCATTTTTGTGATGGATGGATCGAAACGCTCGGGGCACGGCAATGCTTATTTCACAGGCTTGGGCAATAATAAGCGCATCGTGTTTTTCGACACTTTGTTAGAAGGTCTGAACGAGTCTGAAATTGAGGCAGTTTTAGCGCATGAAGTCGGGCATTTTAAGTGCAAACATGTGCAAAAGCGTTTGTTTTGGATTGCCAGTTTAAGTTTATTGGGTTTGGGAATTTTAGGTTGGTTAATGCAGCAGGCTTGGTTTTATCAGGGTTTAGGCGTGACTCATGCGTCAACTTATATGGCATTATTGCTATTTATGATTATCAGCCCCGCATTTAGCTTTTTCTTGCATCCTTTGATGACTTATTCATCACGCAAGCAAGAATTTGAAGCCGATGCTTTTGCGGCAAAACAAGCGGATGCCCACATGTTAATTCATGCTTTGGTGAAGTTATACAAGGAAAATGCCAGCACTTTAACGCCCGATCCCTTGTATTCAAAGTTTTATGATTCTCATCCGCCTGCTGCGGTACGAATCGCGCATTTATCCAGCCAAGCCGCCCATTAAAAAATCTAAATTTTGGGTGACTTAGGCTTTTTAGGTTAATTCTCTTTACATAAGGGGTAATTATGAAATTTGGCTATGTTGTATTGTGCAGTGGTTTGCTGTTGAGCGCGTCGTTATTGGCGAAAGAGGTCGCTCCGCAAAATGAAGGTAAAAGTTTGCACGATGCGAATTGTGTGAGTTGTCACAAATCATCTGAAACTTATACGCGGGCAGATCGTAAAATGAAGGATTTGAATGGCTTGGCAAATCAGGTGCAACGATGCACCACCAATTTAAAACTGAATTGGTTTGACAGTGAAAATGATGCAGTCACGACCTATTTGAACAAAGAATATTACAAATTCGAGCCGAAAGCGTCGAAGTAATGAGATTCAGGACTGGCAGTCCTTCAAGGACTACCAGTCCTCATACAAATTAATAAGGCTTTTGCCCAACAACATTGCCCGCAGGCGAATAATTACAAACCCACACTTGAGTTTTATCCGCACAAACCGCTTTACCACAGCCAACTTCCGTGGTTGCTTTCCAAACCACTTGGGTGTAATGTCCGCATGCCTTACCTTGGGGCGCACTGCAAGTATTTGCAGGATAGGCATACCATTGTTTTTCACTCACCCAACTGCCGACTGCATCCGCTTCTTTCACGTCTTGTACGGAATCTTGCCAAATCCAATTCCCGCTTGCATCTTTGCTGGTGGCGGTTTTCTTGGCACTGGCCCAGTATAAATTCTCACCCGGTCCGCTGTGTTTCATCACACAATTATTTTGCGTTTTTAACTCGGCTGCCCATTTTTCTGCTTTTTGTTGCAGCGTGGTAGACCAAGTTAAATTGGGCGCACCGATTTCTGCACGCGCCTTGTTATGTGCAGCTAACACCGCGACGCTATCAATCGTGTCTGCGGCAAAACTACTGTTTGCAAATAATGCGGATAAACTACTGATAATTAAAAGCTTTTTATACATTAACATCTTCTTTTCCGATAATTTTTTCTTAACATTATTTAATTAATGCTAACTGCGACCGTAAAACAGTCGGGTTTATCTACCAAGGCCCGTAATAATATATTACGTGCTCCCACAATATCTCTGTTGACCCATTCCCCAGATAACAATCGTATTCTTTTTGCACCCCCTATCTGTTTAATCTCACCTGTCTCTGGGTGTGTCTTACTTATGATAGTCCTAAAGAAGCAGTGATTTGTTGTAGTAATTAATGAAATAAATGATAGCTCCGATATGATTTTCTAACTTCTTCGAGAAAGATAACGTTTTCCTCACTAAATAACTGACGCGCTGTCTTAACATATTGTTAAATCACTCAATATGATTAGTAAGCCCTATCTCTTTCCCTACTGCTTTATGGCGTTTACTGGGGAGCACTTTCTTATACGCTTTCCAAAGGCAACTCCTAAAACCTCTCGTGAATCCCTATCCAAAGCTGGTCATATCCACACTTTCTCTTTAGCGTTTCCTACAAATGACCATATTTCATCGCATTCTAAACATAACTTCCATTTTTTTACAGGCTTTTGTTTGTACTATCTTATAAACCTTTACATTTTCTGATAATTCAATATTATCAAGTCCTTCTTGTCTTATTGATAAATCTTTTATTCTACCATCGCTTTTAGATTTATCTAGTTCATTCAATAGGTAGTACAAAGCATAAGATGTTTGATAACTAAACCCATTAGTTGCAGCCTTACCACCAAATGAATGTCGATTAGATTCTTTCAAAACAGAAGCAATCATCAGTAACAGACCTCATAACAGACTAAAAACAATTTAAAAGTATTCTACTCCCGCAAAAATCCCAATTCAAACACCAAGGGCTGCAATTTCTCAGTCAAAATTTTATAAGAAATTTCAAAGCCATTGAAGCTGACGGGCGGGAAATCGCCGCTTTCGTTGCGTTTTTTAAGGGCGTTACGGATTTGATACCAGCCAACATCGGGGCGATTTAATTTGAGTTCGTCACAAACATTGCGGGGGTCTGTGTGGGAAAGGTAGGCTTTCCACAGTTCGCACCCAGCATCTAAAACGGCTTTGGCTTCTTTTGAAAGTTTCTTTTTCTTGAGATATTCCACCATAAAATCAGATTCAAAACGGGCGGTGGCATTGACTTCGGTTTCTGTGAATGGGATGAAGTGATTGACAATGCTCCATTTTTTACCGTTCCATTCTAAATCGTTTGCACTGGCAGTGAGATTGCTGCCATTAAATAACATCCAAATTAAGCAATCATTTTTGAATTCGTCAGTAAGTTCACCTGTGGGCTGTAAAAATTGGTCGCGGTCGTTTATCCATGTGGGTTTGATTAGTCGACGAACTGAGAAAACAATAGCGACTTGCCAGAGATTTTCGGGAGTTACATAAAAGCCATGTCCATCACCCCAAACAGATGAAAATAAAGTGGTTTGCTGTGAGGTGTGTTGTAAGTCATTATTTTGACACCAAACATAACCAATCGCATTATCGGACCATTTATCCAAATATTTAGCGGAAGTATAGGGTGTTACACAATTTTTTAGTGGAATAACTTGTGACTCATTAGGCTTTGGTCTTGTTAGCCAAATATTTAAAAAGCTATTATTAGGCAAGTTGTAAAACGCTTTTTCACCAATTGGTTGTGCTTTTTTATCTAAAACTTCAGTTATGATTTTTGTAATTTGGATATTTTTCTTGGCATTTTGATTGCTTTTCCAAATTAAAAAACCGATGGGAAAATTACCACTTAAACCCTCAAAAGCCTTGCTGTGTATAATAAATCCATCTAAATATTCTGCGCTCCAAACTTGCCTAAATTTTTCAAAATTTGGTGCATTGACGTATTTTAATTTGCTAAACATGGCAATGGTTGCAGTCGGCATTTCTTGAACAATTCGTGCCACAAATTGGGTAAAAAGTTCATTGCTGGCTTTGCCGTAATTAACCATTGCCATCGTTGCAATTTTCGTTTTAGCCACTTCACCCTTCGCATCTTTACCCAACGCACTCCCAGCCTCCGCATAAGGCGGATTCATTAAAACTAAAATCTTTTTCCCTTTTTTAATAGCCTGTTGCAGTCCTTTGGGAGTTTTATTGGTCAAACTGTAGTCAATTTTGCCGTCATCGGTGATGTCATCATTCAAATAATCATATTGAAAACGATGCGCTGCAATACAAGTTTTCGTCGCCTTCATCACATCAACATCAGCTTGATCCAGTGTACTCATAAAAATATTGCGCGGATTAGAATGCTTCACTTCCAAATTGCCCACACCGCAACACATATCCCACACAATATAATTTTTCTGCCAATTTTTCCCCAGCACTTCGGTTAATTTGTCATAAGCTTTTTCAACAAGATGCAAAGGCGTGTAATACGCGCCCTTAAAACTGCGCTCATCCAAAGGAATTAAACTATCGCGCCGCTCCAACAAATAATTACGATACTCAGGTTTAGGTGGGCGATGATAAATTTGCCAAAACCGCCGAT
>JBDLSS010000187.1:0-12251 GCA_039799345.1 Pseudomonadota bacterium | reverse complement strand
TTGACTTTCATAAAAACATTGCAACTAAAAACAGCCCTGTAATTTTCACGAAAGAGAAAATTAGCTGGTCAAACTTATCAAAACAGAAAATAGAAAAACAGTGATAAATAGCAAAGTGTATGTAACCAATTGTTCTTAAAGTAAATAACCGTTAATGATTTAGCCCTCCAGGGGGTTGGGGGCTTCTTTAAAGGTTTTTAAACATGCTGCTTTCTGTCAAAACTTAATTGATGACACGCCCTAGTACCAACCTAACTTATTTTTGATTTCTGCGTTCTCATAGCTTAAGCCGCACTCAGCTTATTCTAAATGCCACCGCATTCCGCTCCCGATGAACCACAAGATTTAAACTTTTAAATCACTCGCCGCATCATCCATAGCGCAACGCCCGAAAATAACACAGGCGCAAATAACGCGCTCAGCATTGGATTTAATTCATAAACCAAGCCGACACTGCTCATGGTTTGATTAAACATATAAAATCCAATTCCAATTAATGCCCCGACTAAAATCCGTTGCCCAATGCTGACCGTGCGCAACGAACCAAAAATGAAAGGAATCGCAATACACATCATCGCAATACTAATCAAGGGATAGGTTAAGCGCGTCCAAAACGCCAACTCATAAGGCAAAGTACGCTGTTCACTGCTGCTTAAATAATCGATATATTTCATTAAATCAAAACTTGAAAGATTATAAGGATTTAACACCACAATTTTGACCAGTTCGGGATTGAGTTGTGCATTGTTCCAAGTAAAGCTTGCTAATTGTTCTTGGTGCACTTTGGTGTCTTCAAACAAAGTTTTTTCAACCTCATTCAATCGCCATTTTCCTTGCTGATATTCTGCAGTTTTAGCACGCACTAAACTATTTAATTTATGTTTATTATCAAAATGATATAAACTCACATCCCCAAAATTGCCATTCGGTAAAATACGACGGATATTAATAAAATTTTCCCCATCCCGCGCCCAGAATCCATATTGGCTATTAAATACCATTTGTTCCGATTCCGACTGTGCCAAGGAACGCAATTCAGTCGCTGCTTGTTCGGTATAGGGCGCGACAAATTCCCCAATCGCCATCACCACCAAAGTCAAACCCAAGCCCACCCGCAGCGTTGAAAACGTGATCCGCAACACCGAAACGCCCGCAGCCCGCATCACCGTTAATTCGCTGTTGGTTGCCAAATTGCCCAACCCAATCAAACTGCCCAGCAGCACTGAAATTGGGAACACGTCATAAATATTGTGCGGCACTTCCAACAGCACAAATTTGACCGCCTCCCAAATTCCATAACGTTGTTTGCCAATTTCATTGACTTCATGAATAAAAGAAAAAAAGGTGAACAAGCCCACCAGCACCGCCAAAACTAAGGCAATCCCGATTAACACTTCATACCCAATATAATTATCTAATTTACGCATGACTGAGTGCTCGCTGTCCAAAAATATAGCGATTAAATTGCGGCATAAACCATAACACCAAGATTAATATCATCATTAAGCCATGCACCCACCACACCCCGACCCACGGCGGTACATCTCCACGCGATAGCCATTTTTGGGCAATATTCAGCAGGTTGTTGTAAATCAAGCTAATTAAAATCCCAATAAAAATTTTTGAATATTGTCCTTGGCGCGGCGTGGTGCGTGACAAAGGCACTGCCAAGGCTGCCAATAAAATTACCGAAATCGGCAAGGATAAACGCCATTGCAATTCCGCTTGATGTACCAAATCATTAGAATTTAACAGCACCGTGGTCGGCAAGGCATCGCGGCTGTCGGCACGCACAAAGTCGGCAGGTGGGGGAATGGTGATGGTGTGTTCTAAAAAATGCGTACGGGTATAGTTGAGTTGGGAAGGTTTGTTTTCATAGCGATAACCGTCTTCTAACACCATCACCAGCTCGCCTTGCTCGATTTTGCGATAGGCGCGTTTGGCAGAAAACACCACCTGTTTTTCAGGCAACAACGTTTGTGCAAATAAAGTCTGCATTTTTCCTGATTCGGGTTCAATATCTTCGACATAGAAAATCCCTTGTCCTTGATTGAACTCTTTAAAACGTCCTGCGGCAATTCCAAATATATCCGCACGGGTGTTGAGTTGCGCTTGTAATTGGCTGCGTTGTGATTGCGCCCACGGTGCAATGAATAGCGACAATGCACCAATCCCCAATGCCATCACCATACCCAAATGCACGATACTTTTGAGTGGTACGGGAATACCACAAGCTGCCATCACAGTAATTTCATTGTCTTTGTACATGCGTCCGAGGGCGAGTAAAATCGACAGAAAAAAGGCAAGCGGTAAAATCAGCATTAAATCACTCAGGAGTTTTAACACCAGCAGCCTTAGGACAAAATCCGCTGGGATTTTCCCCGAGGCGGCTTGTACTAAATACAACATAAAACGATTACTGATGTAAATTAGGATGAGCAAAGCACTCAGTCCCAAGAAAGTATAAACAATCTCTTTGATCACATAGCGATTAATAATCAAAAGTGGCGTCCTTTTTTAGGGTGGCGTAATCGCACTTACAATCCCAGTTTACATCGTAGGATAAACCGAGATAGCCTAGACTGGAGCGAAATACCAATAAATCTGGGAATTTCAGGATAGAATATTTCATAATCCATAGTTTTATCGCGCTTGTCAGCTTTTTTCTAAATTAGCCAGTACACAACAAATAATGGATAGTAGCCTGCATAAATTACTGTGTCTAGCCTTGTGTCTTGCTTCAAATCTGGATGAAGCAGTGTTAAGATACAAGCTGTAATTTTTTAGAGATAGCAGGCTTCAAAAAAATCAAATATTATTCGATTTATTGAGTACAAGCTGTTTTTTTACATAGCAAAATAATTTAACATAGAAAACAATGTTACACCTTAGGTAATTTACATGTTTCTCAGTAATGTGTAATATTAATTAATAGGATAAATTTGTAACCTTATCACTCTTCAAATATGCACCTTTCAATCACTGTCTTGGCTTGTGTCTTAGGTGCTGATGGCAAAATTTCTTTATAAAATTCTGCTTCCAGACTTTCTACAATTTTTCTGCGTAACTCACGCATAACTAGAAAACGTCGCATTCTTTAGCATTTGCTGCGTAATAACTTTCAACCTTGGGAATTAACATGGAATTTAATATAAAAAGTGGGCATCCCGAAAAACAACGCACCGCTTGCGTTGTTGTCGGAGTCTATGAACCTCGTCGTCTTTCCGATGTTGCAAAGCGCATCGATGACGTCAGTGGCGGCTATCTTTCCTCCATTTTACGGCGTGGCGATTTAGAAGGGAAAATTGGGCAAACTCTATTATTGCACAATGTCCCTAATACACTTTCTGATCGTATTTTATTAGTCGGCTGCGGTCGTGAACGTGAACTGGGCGATACGCAATACCGCAAAGTTATCACCGAAGCGATTCGTACCCTGCATGAAACAGGCTCAATGGAAGCAGTCTGTTATTTAACCGAACTCAATGTTCGCGGGCGCGACACCGCATGGCGGATTCGTCATGCCGTTGAAGCCGCTCATGCTGCAATTTACAACTTTGATCAGCTCAAGAGCAAGAAAAATGTCACCCGCCGTCCTTTGCGTAAAATTGTGTTTAGCGTGTCTTCACGCCGCGAATTAGGGATTGCAGAACAAGCCAGCCGTGAAGCGCAAGCGATTGCCTCTGGGGTCAAACTGGTTAAAGATTTGGGCAATTTACCCTCCAATATTTGTACGCCTTCTTATTTGGCAGAACGCGCCAAGAGCTTATGCAGCCTGTATGAAAAATTGACCTGCAAAGTGCTGAATGAAACCCAGATGGAAAAATTGGGAATGAACGCACTGTTAGCCGTCGCCAAAGGCAGCGAACAGCCCCCGCGTTTAATTCTGCTTGAATACAAGGGCGGCAAGAAAAACGAAGACCCGATTGTGTTAGTGGGCAAAGGTGTGACTTTTGACACCGGCGGCATTTCTATCAAACCCGCACTCGACATGGATCACATGAAATATGACATGAGCGGTGCTGCCAGCGTGTTAGGCACGATTGCCGCTGCTGCTGAATTGCAACTGCCTTTAAACGTGGTTGGGATTGTGCCCGCTGTGGAAAATATGCCCGATGGCAAAGCCACGCGCCCCGGCGACATCGTCACCACCATGTCTGGACAAACCGTTGAAATTCTTAACACTGACGCAGAAGGGCGTTTAATTCTGTGTGACGCGCTGACCTATGCAGAACGTTACAAGCCTGATGTGGTGATCGACATTGCGACTTTAACAGGTGCAGTCGTGGTTGCGCTGGGAAGCCATGCACATGGTTTATTAAGCAATCACAATCCTTTAACCAATGACTTGTTAAATGCAGGGCGTTATAGTTGTGACCGCGCTTGGGAATTGCCCTTGTGGGATGATTATCAAGATCAACTCGACAGCCCCTTTGCCGACATGAGCAATATCGGTGGGAAAGAAGCAGGCACAATTACCGCCTCCTGTTTCCTGTCACGCTTCACCAAGAAAATGCAATGGGCGCATTTAGACATCGCAGGCACCGCTTGGATTTCCGCACCGAAAAAAGAAAAAGGTTCAACGGGTCGCCCCGTGCCCTTATTGACGCAGTATCTGATTGACCGCTGTGTTCAAGACGGAATGCCGATTGCCACCCTCGCCGCCGATGATGGCAGTGTTGACGAAGAAGACGGCGAATAGTGAACAATCTCAGTCAAGAAGGTCATGATACAATGCCTCAGGTCAATTTTTATCTGTTGCATACCCGTTCTCGCCAAGAGCGTGACCGTCTTGCCTGTCAGCTAGTTGATAAAGCAGTGCAGCAGGGATTGCGGATATTTATTTGTACCGAACTCCCTGCTCATGCTAAGTTTTTAGATGATTTATTGTGGACGTTTCGCCAAGACAGTTTTATCCCGCATGTGATTTATCCTAACCCTGAGCATTCGCAAGTACCCGTGATTATTGGCACGCATCCGCTGCCAGAATTGGGGTGTAGCGTTTTAATTAATCTTTGCGAAACTGTGCCGCACAATTTCCACAGCTTCCAACGTATTATTGAAATAATTGATGATACCGAACCCACCAAACAAGCAGGTAGACAACGTTTCCGTTTTTATCGGGAACACGGTATCGAACCCCTTCCCCCGCATGATATTCACCGCTAAGCGAGCCAGCCCATGAACAAAACACCATCGCCTGAAAATATTCCCGTGTTAGAAGATGTGGTCAGTTTTGGACAAGAGCCGCCCGAGGGCGCGGTGTTAAATGCTGCACAATTAGCCCATTTAGAACAGATTATTCAAACTGCCATCGCCACCGCGATGCAACAGTCTAGCCAAGAATTAACCAAACACCTTGAACGACATTTACCTCAGATTCTAAAAGAATTGGCTAAGAAAACTTGAGTTTCTATATTGCGCTGCAATAACACACTAGGGCGAGTCATCAATTAGGTTTTAACAGAAAGTAGCGCGTTTAAAAACCTTTTAAAGAAGCCCCCAACCCTCTAAAGGGGGCTAAACACAAACAAGTTATTTAATGTTTAATATTTAAAGTCCCCTTTAGGGAATTTAGGGGCTGGTTTTAAGGTTTAGCCCTCTTTAGGGAGTTGGGGCGCAGTTAAAACTTAATTGATGACACGCCCTAGGAAAAGCTAAAATTTTTCGCACTTAAGGACTGACTCACGGTATTAACATCTTGTTAAATCACTGAATATCAGTACTGAGTCTTATCTTGAGTTTTCCTGATATGAAATTTTGCCGCGCTGCATTGGGTGACTGAAAAAAGTTTTAATTTCTAAAGTGTCTTTTAGGGGGCTTGTTTTAAGCCCGCATTCCCGCAAATTGTTTAACAAGCCCGTCATGCTTGTGTAAAATACATCTTAATTCTTGATTAATTCATCCGTGAGCCATGCTCATCCTTCCTAGTTTCTTACAAATACAGCAGGTTTAACTATGTCATCATGGGAAGTTGTTATTGGGTTGGAAATTCATGCCCAACTCGCTTGTAAAAGCAAAATTTTTTCGGGTGCTGCAACTGCCTACGGTGCGCCCCCTAATACTCAAGCTTGTGCCGTTGATCTCGGAATGCCCGGCGTGTTGCCTGTGCTGAATGAAGAGGCGGTGCGCATGGCTGCAAAATTCGGGCTGGCAATTGGTGCAAAGGTTTCTGAACGTTCCGTATTCGCGCGTAAGAATTATTTTTACCCCGATTTGCCCAAAGGTTATCAAATCAGTCAATTTGAATTGCCCGTGGTCCAAAAAGGCGCAATTACCATTGAAGTTGATGGACAAGAAAAAGTTGTCGGCATCACCCGCGCTCATTTAGAAGAAGACGCAGGCAAATCCTTGCACGAAGATTTCCAAGGCTTAAGTGGCATTGACTTAAATCGCGCAGGCACGCCTTTGTTAGAAATCGTGTCCGAGCCTGATATGCGTTCCGCTAAAGAAGCGATTGCGTACATGAAGAAAATCCACTCTTTAGTGCGTTATCTCGAAATCTGTGATGGCAACATGCAAGAAGGTTCATTCCGCTGCGACGCTAACGTTTCCGTGCGTCCCAAAGGACAAGAAGCTTTTGGCACACGCGCTGAATTGAAAAACCTGAATTCATTCCGTTTCGTAGAACGCGCGATTAATTTAGAAGTTGAACGCCAAATTGATTTAATTGAAGCGGGCGGCAAAGTAGTTCAAGAAACCCGTTTGTACGATTCTGAAAAGCATGAAACCCGTTCCATGCGTTCCAAAGAAGAAGCGAATGATTATCGCTACTTCCCTGACCCCGACTTATTGCCCTTGGTGATTGAAGAAGCATTTCTTGCTCAAGTAAAGCAATCTTTACCCGAATTGCCCGACGAAAAAGCGCAACGTTTCACCGCACAATATGGCTTGTCGCCTTATGATGCAGGCGTATTAACCGCAATTCGTGAATTAGCACATTATTACGAAGACACTGTGAAGCTTTCGGGTAGCGATGCCAAATTGTGCGCCAACTGGGTGATGGGCGATTTAGCCGCCGCGCTGAATAAGCATAATTTAGAAATCACCGAATCGCCCGTGAATGCCACACAATTGGCAGGCATGTTAAAACGCATCACCGATAACACCATTTCTGGCAAAATTGCCAAGCAAGTGTTTGAAGCGATGTGGAATGGTGAAGGCGATGCGGACAGCGTGATTGAAAAACAAGGCTTGAAACAAGTCACCGATACGGGCGCAATTGAAAAAGTCATCGATGAAGTGATGGCGAAAAATCCCAAACAGCTCGAAGAATATCGCAGTGGCAAAGATAAATTATTTGGCTTCTTTGTGGGGCAAGTGATGAAGGTTTCACAAGGCAAGGCAAACCCTGATCAAGTGAATGAGTTGTTGAAGCGAAAGCTTGCGCCCTAGGATTTTTTTAACTGCGTCCCTAAATTTCTAAAAGAGAAATGTAAGAAACAAGTATTTAGCTTCCTTTCGGGGATTGGGGACGCACCAGTATATTAATAACATTAATATTATAGTTAATATGCTTTTCTATTAGATTAGGGCGAGTCATCAATTAGGTTTTAACAGAAAGTAGCGCGTTTAAAAACCTTTAAAGAAGTTCCCAACCCCCTAAAGGGTGCTAAACACAAACAAGTTATTAATGTTTAATATTTTAAGTCCCCTTTAGGGGATTTAGGGGCTGGTTTTAAGGTTTAGCCCTCTTTTAGGGGTGGGGCGCAGTTAAAACTTAATTGATGACACTCCCTAGGAGTTACGCAGTTAAAACACTCATTTCTTTATCTACAATGAATTAGTATTGTACGCTGTATAATAATCTTTCCAGCAAAATTAAAAAGTTACCGATTGAACTGCGTAACTCTGTAGATAAAATATCTCATGTCCAACTATTATAAAATTACCAAACTCCATACAATCCCCACTTGCACTAAAGCAATCAGCACTGCCGCCGATCCACAATCTTTAGCGCGTTTAATTAGCTCATGCCATTCTGCGCCAAAACGATCCGCCAGTGCTTCGATAGCAGAATTTAACAATTCCACTATCAAAACCAGCAATAAACTCGCGATTAACATCGCTTTTTCAACACGCGTTTTCCCGAGAAATAAGGCAGCAGGCAACAGTGGAATTAATAAATAAATTTCCAAGCGAAATGCAGCTTCTTGTTGCCATGCGGCGTGAAGACCTGCGAGCGAATACCCACAAGCCTTCCAAAGCCGTTTCCAACCTTTAGCCGTTCCAGACAATATCCAAATCCTTGGCGGCTTTCACATCATCCAAACGCCGCACGGGCAAAGTGTACGGGGCTTTTTTCAGCATTTCAGGATCGGTTTGCATTTCTACAAAAATTTCCTGCAACGCGTTGACGAAACTGTCTAAAGTATCTTTGTCTTCAGTTTCGCTGGGTTCAATCAACAAACATTCAGGCACTAATAAAGGAAAATACGTGGTTGGCGCATGAAAGCCCTTGTCTAATAAACGTTTTGCCACATCCATTGCGCTGACATGATATTGTTTTGCATGGTTTTTCAAAGTCACGATAAATTCGTGGCTGGCGCGTCGATTGGGAAACGCAATTTCAAAGCCAACCGCGCTGAGTTTTGCCATTAAATAATTGGCGTTCAAAGTCGAAAACTCTGCCACACGGTGCATTCCGTCGCGCCCTAACAAACGTGCATACACAAACGCCCGCAGTAATACGCCGACATTGCCCGCAAACGTGAGTAAACGCCCAATGGTGTTTGGACAATCTTGCTCGGTCAACCAGCGATAAGTTGCGCCATCATAGGCAACCACGGGCACGGGCATATAGGGTAATAAACGTTCACTCACGCCCACAGGGCCTGCACCGGGTCCACCGCCACCGTGAGGGGTGGAAAAAGTTTTGTGCAAATTCATGTGAATCACGTCAAAACCCATGTCGCCGGGGCGCACTCTGCCGAGAATTGCGTTTAAATTCGCGCCGTCGTAATACAACAAGCCGCCTGCTTCGTGTACACAAGCAGCGATTTCTTGAATATTGCGTTCAAATACGCCCAAAGTTGAAGGATTGGTCAACATGATTCCCGCCGTGTGTTTGCCAACAGCGGCGCGTAATGCGACTAAATCCACGTCGCCTTCAGCGTTGGTGGGGATTTCACGCACTTTAAAACCACACATTACCGCAGAGGCGGGATTGGTGCCGTGGGCGGCATCGGGCACGAGCATTTCAACGCGGTCAACGTCGCCGCGTGCTTGGTGATAGGCGCGAATCATGGCAACGCCTGCGAATTCACCTTGTGCGCCTGCGGCTGATGCCAGCGAAACTCCGCGCATTCCTGTCACTTCTTTGAGCATTTCTTGTAAATCGTATAAACAGCTTAAAATGCCTTGATTATGAGAATCAGGCGTGAGCGGATGCCGTGCTAAAATTTGGGGCAACATCGCCAAGGTATTACAAACCCGTGGATTGTATTTCATGGTGCACGAACCCAGCGGATAAAAATGGGTGTCGATGGAGAAATTCTTTTGTGACAATCGGGTGTAATGGCGCACCACTTGTAATTCTGAGGCTTCGGGCAAGGCGGCGCGTTGCTTGCGTAATAGATTGGCGGGTAAATCGCTAATCGGGGCAATTTGCGCGTTGTAATGGGTGGGGGTGGTGCGGTGACGGTGTTCAAAAATTAGCATGACTGGCTTGCGACCTCATAATAACGGCAATTTCGTGAAGTTGCTTATTATAGCCTGAGTCGTTGATAAAAGCTTAAGCTCCAAATCTATTGTCTGAATCAGGATTTACAGGATTACCCGAATTAAACAGGATTATTAACCCGTTCATTTTTTAATTCTGAAAATTCTTTAATCCTGTAAATCCTGATTCAGATAATCCTTTCTATTTGGTACGCCGAATAATCCGTGCAAGGTCTAAATCAAACAAAAAGCCTTGGGATTTTTGTTTTAAGTAAACTTCGTATTTTTCTGTGCCGACATCGACCACGGGCAAATGTAGTTCTCCTGAAGTGGGGTTGTAGCTGGCGTGTAAATTCTCAATCACAATGCCACAGCCCGCAGGATCAGCTTTACATTGGTCTATGCCTGCTTGGGTCGAACCGTCGGTGTTTTGTGAATATAAAATGCCGCAACTTGCAGGGTCTGCTTTGCATTTATCAATACCCGCTTGGGTTGAACCGTCAGTATTTTGATTGACTATAATACCGCAACTTTTGGGATCAGCTTTACATTGTGCAATGCCTGCCTGCGTTGAGCCGTCTGTGTTTGCGCTAACGATGATGCCACAACTCGCAGGATTGGCTTTGCATTGGTCAATGCCGATTTGGGTTGAACCATCAATATTATTATTGGTGACAATGCCGCAGCTCGAAGGGCTGGCTTTACATTGATCAATCCCTGCTTGGGTTGAACCGTCGGTGTTTTGCGTCATCACAATCCCACAACTTGCGGGGTCTGCTTTGCATTTATCTATGCCCGTTTGCGTTGCGCCGTCGGTATTTTGATTAATGACAATACCGCATACACTGGGATCAGTTTTACATTTGGCAATGCCTGCACTGATGCCATCATTATAAGTAAGTGTTGCTATTACGCTGGGTGTTGTAGTCGGGGTTGTGGTTGCCGTTGTATTGGTGGGCGGCGTGGTTACTTGGGGTGCAGTCGTTGTGCCTGCGCTGGGGAAGGTTTTTGCAAGGTCGGCGGGAATATTGTCGCCTGCTTTGACAGTTACGGTATTACTGAGCGTGTTTAGAGAAACTTTGTAAGTTCCTGGGAAAACTTCCGTGAATGTATCTGGTAATTTTGCGAAAAGTTGAGTTCCCAACGTATTAAAAACATACTGATAACTGCCTGTGCTTCCTAAATTGGGCATTTTCAAAACACCCGAATATAAGTAACTTTGTTGAGCTGCGGTAATCGTTACTTTTTGTGTCGTACCATTTAGACGCAATGTATATGTGCCTGGGAATATTTCTACTTCACGGTTAGTTATATGAGAGTAACTTAGAGCAAGAGTATTATCTGTATCATAAATATCAGCCCTATCCAATCCAGCCCCAAACACAGTATAAGAACCTGAGATTAAAATCGTTTTTTGCCCAGCTTGAACGGTAGTTGTTTGCTTCGTTCCATTTAAAACTGGACTATATGTACCAGCAAATAACTCTACATCCTTACCTGTAAGTTGACTTATTGAAGCGTAAAGTTGAGAGGTTTTGCCAAACGCATCGTATACCGTGTAAGAATCTCTTCCAACACCTGTGACCGTAAGAAGTCCTGCTACCAATGTAGTTGTTTGTCCACCCACAACGGCAACAGGTGCAGAATTAAAATAATTTAATTGGGCAATATATGTTCCGGGAAATAGCTCAATCGGTTTATTTGTATAGGTGCTAGCGAAATTAGATTTAGCCAACTCATCATAAATATTAACTCTATCCTGCCCTGTGCCTGAAACCGTAAGAAATCCTAGTGTTATAACGGTTTTTTGACCCGTTTGAATGGTGACGTTTTGTACAGAGCCATTGTATTTGAGCTGATAAGTAGCAGGTGCAAGCAACACTTCTTTATTCACAGTACCGTAGCCTTTAGACTCGCGCCCGAAGCTGTCATAAATGCTATAAGTATCTTGAGTTGTCCCCGAGACCAAAAGCGTTTCCGCCCATGCCATCGGCAACAGCAAGAACACGCCTATAAATAACGATAAAAACCTAAATTTTTGCATAATCCTCTCCTAGAAAAAACCAAATTCATAGAGGATCGTAAAGGTTTTTTAGCGGACTAAGCAAGCGGAGAATTATCTCGTTCCCACGCTGCTGGAACGCCACTGTCATTAAGTTAAGCATAATTCAAGGGAGTACAAGGCTTAAATCGAGCATGAGAACTGCTGGGTTTTAAAAACCTAGCATATCTTGAGTTAAGCGTGATTGAGGACTGGCAGGGGAGGAGAGTCCCAAAGTATTTTTTAACCGCTTAAAGAAATCCCTTATTTATTTCATTAACCATATAACAAATCACTGCTTCTTTAGGACTGCCAAAGATTTAAAGAAATTCGTCACTTAAGGGCTAGTTCATAAGTATTTATTCTGTTTGATAACATCAAGTTATACTTACTTAGTCGTTTCAAAAACTCAAGCAAGTATAACTTAATCTGATAGCTATGAAATAAAGTTCACGAATCAGCACTTATCTATTTCTGGTATTTAAAAGCTAGTATTAGCCTTTAATTTACGGCAACACACACTTTTCTAAACCCAAATCGGGTAAAGTCG
>JBDLSS010000186.1:0-6566 GCA_039799345.1 Pseudomonadota bacterium | reverse complement strand
TTACCACGGGGTAAAGGAATTTGGTTTGCTAAGAGTGTCCTATGGTTCTTTGCAAAACGCGCCATCGCATGGAAACTTGTATAACCACACATCATGCTCATTATCATGATAACGAGGGTGGGTGTCTGTTGATGACGAATACCTTTGGCTTTACGAGCGTCACTCAGTGTGTTTAAGTATGGGATTAAACTGTTCATCTTTTATCAGGATAATCAATTAGTTAAGGATTATGTATGTTTAACTGCATATTATACCTACTCTTTAGCTTCTTTGACGCAGCCCTCGCCTTCAGTAGGGGGTTGGGGGCGCAGTTAAGATTTAAAATCCTCCTTTAAGTTCCCCCTCAGAAATCCGCTTTAAACTGAATTTTCCCGCCTTACCTAAAATCTGTTACGCTTATAGTTTTGCCTTATAGGGAGAAGTCAGCATGACCCAGCAGCGTCGCGCCACAGTTCAACGCGATACCCTTGAAACTCAAGTCAACGTCACACTGAATTTAGACGGCACGGGACAAGGACGTTTTAAAATTGGCGTGCCTTTTTTAGAGCACATGTTGGATCAGATTGCCCGCCACGGTTTGATCGATTTGGATATTCAGGCAAATGGCGACTTGCACATTGACGCACACCACACCGTTGAAGATGTCGGCATTACTTTGGGTCAAGCTTTCACCAAAGCTCTGGGCGATAAAAAAGGCATTCGTCGTTATGGACATGCTTACGTGCCCTTGGATGAAGCCTTATCGCGGGTGGTGGTCGATTGCTCAGGCAGACCTTGCTTGGAATATCATGTTGAATTTCCACGGGATCGCATAGGCGAGTTTGATGTGGAATTATTCCGTGAATTTTTCCAAGGCTTTGTAAATCATGCACAAATTGGTTTGCACATCGATAATTTACGCGGCAAAAATGCCCACCACATCATTGAAACTGTATTCAAAGCTTTTGGGCGTGCATTGCGTATGGCGGTCGAATTTGATGCCAGAATGCAAGATATGATGCCTTCGACCAAAGGGAGCTTGTAAGCCATGAAAACGGTTGCAGTTTTAGATTATGGCATGAGCAATTTAGGCTCGGTCAGCAAGGCGTTAAACCATGTGGCGGGCGAGGCATGGCAAGTGCTGATTACCAATCAAGCCGCTGAGGTATTAAAAGCCGATAAAGTGGTGTTTCCCGGACAAGGCGCGATTGGAAATTGCATGGAATTATTGCGCGAAACGGGGCTAGATCATGCCGTCCAACACGCTTTACAAAATAAGCCCTTTTTAGGGATTTGTTTAGGTTTGCAAACCTTATTAAGCCGCAGTGAAGAAAATGGCGGAAAAGAAGGTTTCGGCTTTATTGCAGGCACAGTGCGCCGTTTCGACGACCCATTGCACGATGCAGTCACGGGCGAGCGTTTAAAAGTGCCGCAAATGGGCTGGAATCAAGTTTATCCGACGCACGATCATGCGTTGTGGGCTGGCATTGAAGCAGGTAGCCGTTTTTATTTCGTGCACAGCTATTATGTCGATCCCGAAGATAAAAGCGTTATTGCCGCCACTACGCCTTATGGCATTGATTACCCATCCGTTTTGGCAAAAGACAATGTGTTCGCCGTGCAATTTCACCCTGAGAAAAGCCAAAATGCAGGGCTGACCTTGTTGAAAAACTTCCTTGCGTGGTAAACATGTCCGCCTTTGGCATCTTATTAAAACGTGATTTATTGCTCGCCTACCGTCGCCGCAGCGAATTGGCAAATCCGCTGTTATTTTTCGTGATGGTGGTGAGCTTATTCCCGCTCGGGGTCAGCCCAGAATCTAAAGTCTTGCAAACTATAGCCCCCGGCATTATTTGGGTGGCGGCATTATTGGCGGCGTTGCTGTCTTTGGATACTTTATTTCGCTCCGATTTTGAAGACGGCTCGCTCGAACAAATGGTGTTAAGCCATCATTCTTTACCCTTGTTGGTGCTCGCGAAAGTGTTGGCGCATTGGCTGGTGGCGGGTTTACCGTTATTAGTCATTGCCCCGTTCTTAGGCGTATTGCTGTTTTTGCCCAATGACGCGATGTTTCCCTTAATGGTGACTTTGTTGTTGGGAACGCCCGTGTTAAGTCTGATTGGTGCAATTGGGGTGGCGTTGACGGTGGGCTTGCGACGCGGTGGGGTGTTGCTGTCGTTGTTGGTGCTGCCTTTATATATTCCCGTATTAATTTTTGCAGCCAGTGCGGTGGCAACGGCAGGCACAGGCTTACCGATTGCAGGACAATTATATTTCTTAGCGGCTTTATTAACCTTATCGCTGACGCTCGCGCCCTTTGCCGCAGCCGCTGCGTTACGTATCAGCTTGAGTTGACTATGTGGGCATTTTTACAGAAATTTTCTTCTCCTAAATATTTTTACAGCCTTGCGGGGCAAATGATTCCGTGGTTAGGCGCAATTTGCGGTTTATTGTTTATCGCGGGCTTGTATTACGGTTTATTCGTCGCACCGCCCGATTATCAGCAAGGCGAAAGCTATCGAATTATGTTTATTCATGTGCCAGCAGCGTGGATGTCGATGTTTGTCTACATCGTTATCGCATTGATGGGCGCAATTGGCTTGATTTGGAAAATTAAACTTGCCGATATTATTGCCGCGAGTTCCGCACCTTTGGGAGCTTCGTTCACCTTTATTGCGCTGGTCACGGGTTCACTGTGGGGCAAGCCGATGTGGGGCACTTGGTGGGTGTGGGACGGGCGTTTAACGTCGGAATTAATCTTATTATTTCTGTATTTTGGCATTATCGCACTGAATGTTGCGATTGAAGATAAGCGCAATGCGGCGCGAGCCAGTGCAGTGTTGGCATTGGTGGGCGTGGTGAATATTCCGATTATTCATTATTCAGTGCAATGGTGGAATACCTTGCATCAGGGCGCGACCGTGAGCAAAATCGGCGCACCTTCCATTCATATCAGCATGTTGATTCCATTGTTATTAATGGCGTTTGCATTCAAATTTTATTATGCCACGGTGTTGCTGATTCGGGCGCGGGCTGAGGTTTTGGAACGGGAACGAAATAGCAGTTGGGTAATGGAGTTAGTGAAGTAGGTTTTAAGAGCAAACTACTTGCTGAAATGCGCTAAATTTTGCCTATTTCAGCAAGTAGTTATGTAAAATGGCGAAGAAACGGGTTGAATTCAGGTGAAAGTAGTTCACCTTTTTTGGGATATGTGGTAACCAGATAAAATTGAATATTTTTGTAGTTTCTACCTGCGAAAATTTCTTTGAACTCCTCAAAAAATTCATTAATCATCGTTTTGAATTTCTTCTCAATATCTTTTAACTTCAAGTCGCGTGTATCACTTATATCTTTTAACTCAATAGGATAAATAATATTGTCCACTTGCTATACAGTGAATGAGGATAAAACAATCTGGAAAGCTTGGGGGATTTGGGATTTTGCTTGGATGATAGTAAAGATCAGGTTTTAAAATTAAGACTTTCTGATCGTCCAGTTCGTCATCCGCTAAGAGTGAATTACAAAAAGTAACGCTGCAATTATTTTCAGCACAAGCATGACAACGCAATCTGAATAAAACTTCATGATTCACAATTTGCTTAAATATGGCTAATCAGCATTCAGTTTTGAAGCAAGAGCCATTTTTTCTTCATAGATACTTTCAGCGGTATCGATTCGGATAATCCTGTCAATCCTGATTCAGACAATAAGCTGGCTCAAATCCTTATTTATTTGGCACTACCAAAATTATAAGCTTTACCGGAAAACACAATAGTTGTTACTCTAAAGTAAGTCAATACGCTCCCTTTCACCACACTCAGATTAAATTTATAAGCATTATTTGAATGCAAGATTCACAGAATTTGGGTTAATTCTGTAAATCCTGCTCTGTTTGGTACTGCTATTTATTTAACCGCCATGTACGACCTTATTACGCAAATAAATCGGTAACGCCAATTCTGGACTCACCGCCAAACCCTGTTCAAATGCCGCCACTGCCAAAAGCAACATTGCCGCTGCTTGGGGATAAGTTGTTTCAGGTTCAATGCTAATCGTGGTTGCTGTACCCAATGCTGTTAACAACGTTGTGCTATAAGTTATCCAGCCCGAACCCACGCCATACGCCGCAGTATTTTCTAATAATTTTATGCTTTCAGGCGGAGACACTATTTCTTCACCGCACAACTGCATTAATTTATTTTCACCTAAAACATATTCACCCCAGTACACTTCGCCCATACGCGCATCAATTGCGGCGAGAACATGGGTCACACCTTTGTCGCGATAAGCCGCTTGCGCCAAAGCTGCAAGGCTTGAAATCGGAATAATCGGCACTTCTACTGCAAAAGCAATGCCTTGGGCAACCCCGCAGGCAATTCTTAAACCTGTGAAACTACCAGGTCCACAGCCCATCACCACCGCGTCTAATTGTTGCGGGCGCAAATTTGCCTGCTGCATGATTTCATCAATCATCGGTAAAATTAATTCTGCATGGTGGCGCGTGGTCATTACGGAGCGTTCAAACTGGGCTTCATCACATAATAAGGCGCAAGAGCAAGCTTCGGTGGCAGTATCAAGGGCAAGTAATTTCATAAGGCGGTCGTTATCACAGAGCAGGACTTCAGATTAAAGGGAATCCGCGCTATTCGTAAGCGTGCGGATTGCGTAAAATAGTGTAAATCTTACCAATAAGGAATGCCAATACTATGCGCCCCAGCGGTCGTACTCCCCAAGAACTGCGTAACATCAGCATCACTCGCCATTATACCCAATATGCAGAAGGCTCGGTTTTAGTCGAGTTTGGAAATACTAAAGTATTGTGCACCGCCAGTATTGAAGAACGGGTGCCGCGTTTCCTCAAAGAAAAGAACAGCGGCTGGGTGACTGCGGAATACGGCATGTTGCCGCGTTCTACTCATCAAAGAATGCAGCGTGAAGCCAGCTCGGGTAAACAAGGTGGGCGTACTTTAGAAATTCAACGCCTGATTGGGCGTTCTTTGCGGGCGGTGATGGATTTAACCGCCTTGGGTGAACGTAGCATTACCATTGATTGCGACGTGATTCAAGCCGATGGTGGTACTCGGACTGCTGCAATTACAGGCGGTTATGTCGCTTTGGTCGATGCGATGCGCCATTTAAAACGCATTGGAAAAATTCGTAATATTCCCATTCATGGTGCAATTGCCGCTGTTTCTGTGGGAATTTATAAAGGTGTGCCGATTTTAGATTTAGAATACGCCGAAGATTCTGAAGCCGAAACTGACATGAATATCGTGATGAATGACGTAGGCAGCTTTGTCGAAATCCAAGGCACAGCCGAAGGTCATGCTTTCCGTCCCGACGAATTGCAAAGTATGTTAGCCCTTGCCAAAATAGGCGTTGACCAACTGTTAGAAAAACAACGCGAAGCTTTAGCAGGCACTTAAAGTACACTGTTTAAACTTATCTGAGGTAGGAGATTGAATACAATGGCAAATTATACTGACAAAGTTTTGCAAAAAATCTTAACGATTTTTGGCGGTATCAAAGTTTTTCGCTTCCCCTTCTTCATGATTTATGACCCGCGCACTTTTGCCATCAAGGGCAAACAAACGCGGGAAGTGCTGAATTTATTACAGCCGGGTGATATTTTATTACGCAATTACGCCAATTATTTAGACGGCTATTTTATTCCCGGCACCTTTAGCCACGCTGGTTTTTACATCGGCAAAGTCACCCCTGAAGATGTCAAAAACTACAGCGGTGTTGCTAATCCTACCGAAGTCGAAACCGGTGAACAAATGGTGATTCACTCGATGGCACGGGGGATTTTTGTGGAAGATGCGATTAATTTTTGTCGTTGCGATGGTATGGCGGTGTTACGTTTTCCGCGCCAATTGCAACGGCAAGCAGGTTTAAATTTACCACAACGGGTACAAGAGTATTTCAAATCGCCAGAAATTCATGGGCAGTATGGCAAAGAACCAATTTTAGCCGAGCAGGCTTTGGCAACACGCTTGTTACAAGGCGAAACGCTCGATTTTGACAAAGACGTATTTCCCCTTTTCTTTCGCACTGCCTTGAGTCAATTGGGAAAACCTTACGACTTCGATTTTGATTTTGATGATTTCAGCGCGATGTCCTGCACCGAATTTGTGTATTTTCTAAGCAAGAGCGTGTGTTGGAATTACGGCATTCAACCTGTTGAAAAGAAAGTGATGTTTAAATCACGGCGCATTATTCAACCTGACGCTTTTGAAAACAGCGCATTATCAGTGATTTGGAAACAAGTTCAGCCACATTGAGATTTTTATAAACATATAAGCCAAGGACTGGCAGTTCTAAACAACTGTCAGCCCTACTCAAAAACAATTACTTCGCCAATTCCCGCGCCACCGCTCGATAACCAATATCTTTGCGATACTGCATTTTTTCCCAATGAATTTTATTCACCAATTCATACGCCTGCGTTTGTGCCGCTTGAACGGTGTCGCCCAAAGCACAAGCACATAATACCCGCCCGCCAGACGTGACCACATCGCCATTGACTTCTTGCGTGCCTGCGTGAAACACCTTGCCTTCTAATAAAGCCGCATCGGCTAAACCTG
>JBDLSS010000185.1:0-3804 GCA_039799345.1 Pseudomonadota bacterium | reverse complement strand
CGTTTCCTCGACGTGCCACAGGAAGCCTTGATTTCCACCATGCAGGACAACCAGAAATATTTCGCACTGGTCGATGCTGACGGCAAACTGATGCCAAACTTCATCACCGTTGCCAATATCGAAAGCCGCGATGTTTCGCAAATTTCGACGGGGAACGAGCGCGTGATTCGCCCGCGTTTCAGCGATGCCGAATTCTTTTGGATGCAAGACAAAAAGACATCGCTGGAAAGTCGCCGCGAACAGCTCAAGAAAATGGTATTCCAGCAAAAACTCGGCACGCTGTACGATAAATCAGCACGCGTGGCGCAATTGGCGGCGTACATTGCCGAACAATTGGGCGCGGACGCGGCATTAGCGGTGCGGGCGGCGGAATTGGGCAAATGCGACTTGATCACCAACATGGTGTTCGAGTTCACCGAATTGCAAGGCATTATGGGGCGTTATTACGCCAACCACGACGGCGAAGCGGCAGAAGTCGCCTCAGCACTCGACGAGCAATACATGCCACGTTTCGCAGGTGACGCATTACCCGCCAGCCCAACCGGACAAATCCTCGCATTAGCCGAACGTTTGGACACCTTAGCGGGTATTTTCGGCATTGGGCAAAAACCGACGGGCGCGAAAGACCCATTCGGCTTGCGTCGTGCCGCGTTGGGTGCATTGCGCTTGTTGATCGAAAAACAACTGCCGCTGGATTTGGCGGATTTGCTCGACAAAGCAGCGGATAACCTCAGCGCACAATTGGGTAGCAAACCCGCAACCAATGAAACCGTGGATTACATCCTCGAACGGCTGCGCGGTTATTACCAAGAACAAGGCATTGGCGGCGATGTGGTCGAAGCGGTAGCGGCTTTGAAACCAACCCAACCGCTGGATTTTGATCGCCGTGTCAAAGCAGTCGCGGCATTCCGCCAATTAACCGCTGCGGAAAGCCTCGCCGCCGCCAACAAGCGCATTAGCAATATCCTCAAAAAAGTCGACGGTGAATTGCCACAAACTGTCAATGCCGACTTGCTGCAACTGCCTGCCGAACAAGCTTTGGCGCAAGCCGTGCAAGCGCAACAGGATAAAGTATTGCCACTGTTCGCAGCGGGTGATTACGAAGTAGCACTGTTGTCGTTGGCGGAACTGCGCGAACCTGTCGACATCTTCTTCGATGCAGTCATGGTCATGGCAGACGACGTAGCGTTGAAAAACAACCGTCTGGCACTGCTCAACAGCCTGCGTGGCTTGTTCCTGCGCGTCGCCGATTTATCGGTGTTGTAATTCCAGCTATCCAAATGGCGGCTAATCACGGTTAGTCGCTATTTGGGGCAGCTACTTGGGATAAACGTTCTAAAAATAAATGAAGACTGGCATCTTTTAACCTAATTCCTTCTAGTGTTTTTTTATTAGCTAGGGGCGTGGCTATTCCCTGATAGATTTTATAGTTTTTTAATGAATCTTCATTTTTCTTTAGTTCATAGGCTAATGCTTTAAAACAGTTTTTTGTTTTGGGCTTTTTCATACTTTTATAATGTGCCAACAACCAACATTCAATAGAGTGAACACAGATACAAAATATAATTTTTTCTTTGTGACTTTCATAGAAGCTTAGGTGGTTTTTATTTATAAGCTCAACTAGCCTTGCAATGATTTTTTCAATGAGGACTAAAACTGTCAGTTCTTTATTATTTTCATCGTAATGGGAAATCCCGAAATTAGGATGTCCTAATACATCACTATCGATTTGAATTATAACATAATCGTTAAATTTAACATCTTCATGAAATCTGGTGGATTGCAAATAATCAAGCAATTGTTCCCATCCACCAAAACCCTTTTGGGATTTACTGGTTTCATCCAGATGCGGCTGTAAATAGGTTATTTCATCTGTAATGTCTTCATCAAAAAAACCACAAAGTACAGCTTCAACTACAGCAAAGTCAGTGACACCTTCACAAGCAAGTGCAAAATACATAATTCAAAAGCCCTTTGGTAAACCACCTAAGTATCCACGCAGCATAGCCTCTGAGAGCTTTATTTCTTCTCTATTATATTTATTTTTTGGCACTTGTTTAATTCTAGTATCACCATTACGAGAGCGAGACACTACAAATAATTTCTGCTCATCATCATTCAAATCAAGACCATCCAATATTGCAGAATTGTGAGTAGTCAGGAAAATTTGTTTATCATGTTTTTTTGCAAGTGTAGTCATTTCCTCAATCAGCTTCGTGCAAAGACGTGGATTCAGTGAAGCATCAATATTATCAATTGCAAATATCTTTGGTGTATCTTTAGATACAATCAATGCAGCATAAAATAAGACAAATAAAAACCCTTCGTTGGCACTGCGCTGATCAAATTCTTTTGTTTTTAGGTGCTTATCTTTAATTAAAATCTTATCGTCTTCCTGAGATAAAATCGGAGGGATTGTAATAGCTTCATACCAGCCAAAAAGATTAAGCATTTTCTCAATTGTTGCCAAGCCATTTTTATCAGTTGACTCGATTACTTTCAAGAGCTTTAATAAACCTTCGCCATTAATGCCAAGTGGTTCAATTTGTCCTTCTTTATAAAAGTTTCTCAATGCGGAGTTTTCTGGTGAAAAAATTAAAAAACTTTTGAATTTTTCTTTTAATAACTCAATATTTTCATCAAAGCTTGATAGTTCTGGTATTTTTGACGCTAAAGTTTTGTATATAACTGAATATGCGGATTTTTTTAACTTTTGGTGAATTGTTTTATCAATATACTCATCATAAGTAGCAGCCAAGGTATTTAACTGATCTTCTGTGAATTCTGCTTTTGCAATAGTATTAATCTCTTCTTTGATTTTATCTTTTAATTGTTCCTTTATTTGGATTTTAATGAGTTCTTCGCTGGAATGAATAAATTCATCGAATTTTTCCGAAATCGTAGGATTAGTATTAGTAGCTTTAGCAATTTCACTTATTAAAGAATCATTTGACTCAACGATCCATTTTGAATAAGGATGACCATCATGCTTTAAGTCATAAGTGACAGAATAGTTATCCAAAAAATTAATATCAATTCTAATGGGGTCATTTTGAGTTTCCTCATCAAAGCAAGAGCGCATTAAGGATGCTTCTGTCACTCGAACACCTCGACTCGTGAGAAATTCATGATCCAGCTTCCCTGCTTCGGCTGCTGCTGCCATGACTAATGCTTCCAGTAGATTACTTTTACCACAGCCATTTTCACCAATAAAGACATTAATTCGCCCAAGATTAAGACTCAACTCTTTGATAGATTTGTAATTTTTAATAGTCACAGACTTAAGCATATCTGAAAGCCTTTACTTAAAATGTTAGAGCAAAATTTTACTATTTAGACTTTCCATACCCAAATAGTGTTAACTTTCGTAAAGTATGGGTAATGCTTGTAAAATACAACCATTTTTAGTTCCATGACAAACAGCTTTCAATAAACCATTATTTTGCAGCAGGTGGAAAAATTTCGTCACGAAGTTCGCTATCGCTTGCCGTGGGTGATTACGAAGCCGCATTACTGTCGTTGGCGGAACTGCGCGAACCTGTCGACACCTTCTTTGATGCAGTCATGGTTATGGCAGACGACGTAGCCTTGAAAAACAACCGTCTGGCACTGCTCAACAGCCTGCGTGGCTTGTTCCTGCGCGTTGCCGATCTGTCGGTGCTGTAATTTCATCCCATCCGCATGGCGGCTAATCCAACGTTAGCCGCTATTTTCCTCCACACGCGTGTCGTAAGCCCGTTGTGCCGCCAATACCGCGTCGCCGTGTTGTTCTGCCCATTCCACCATGAGTCCGACGGCTTGAGT
>JBDLSS010000184.1:0-4890 GCA_039799345.1 Pseudomonadota bacterium | reverse complement strand
ATACAGTTAAAATATAACTGTTGACTTTCATAAAAATATTGCAACTAAAAACAGCCCTGTAATTTTCACGAAAGAGAAAATTAGCTGGTCAAACTTATCAAAACAGAAAATAGAAAAACAGCGATAAATAGCAAAGTGTATGTAACCTATTGCTCTTAAAGTAAATAACCGTTAATGATTAAGCCATCCCCTTTAGGGGATTTAGGGGCTAGTTTTAAGGTTTAGTCCTCTTTAGGAGAGGTTAGGGCGCAGTTAAAACTTAATTGATGACACGCCCTAGCAGAACTGTCAGTCCTTATCACGCTCAAGACCTCCTAGGTTTTAAAAACCTAGGAGGTCTCATGCACGATTTAAATCACATGATTCTTTGTGTAATGCTTCAATTAATGGCATTGATCCACTGCTTACTATCTTATACATGAAATATAACAGGCTACATCAGGTAATGGGGAATGATTTTAGTCCTATTTTTATTGGGTTAGCTTATCACCAACCCAAACCACAAACTATTTACCTTCCCCCAACATACCATTTAACACTCGCATTTGCTTACCCACATCATTACCGACAATATCACTTAAACTTTTGTGAGTTGGTAACGGTTGAAAACCCGCACGGGTCATGCGCGTCATCAATTCTTCAGGCGAAATCTGGGCAACGGCTGCCAAGGTGACTAAAGGCGCATCAGCCAAAGCTTTGATAGAACGCATAAACGGCGGTTTACCGCCCCCTTTGCCAAAAGAAATAAAACTGACTGCCAAAGCGACAACGAAAATGCCGACAATTAATTGACTGCTCGGCACGGAAAGATGTTTTTTAAACGCATTCCAATTAGTAAACGTATGCAAAGCCACACCTGTCAATAATGCCCAACTCAGCCATTCATGAACAAATTTATTTGCACCAGAATCGATATGAAAGAAAATGAGTACACCCGTCACAGCGGAAAGTAAAAACGCACCTGCTGTAAAAGGCGTCACCCATGCACGATTAATCATTATTAACTCCTTGATTAAAAATAAAAATTGCAAGCAATCAGTAGCTTGTATGGAACATAGCGAAATGCGGGGAATTCCCAAGGTATTCGAGGACTTTACGTGTTTTAACCAATGCCTTCATCGACGAGGAGGTTAAAGAGTAAAGTATGATTTTATATTTAGCCCCCTGTAAGAAGTTGGGGGCTGCAAAAGTTTTGGAAATATCGAAATCCTAATGCATCAACCAACGTGCGCTTTGATAAAAAATAAAACACACCACCCACGCCAATCCAAACGACCACAGCAAACTGAAAATCGTAAAACGTAAATTTTGAGATTCTTGGCGAATGGTTGCCACCGTGGACAAACAAGGTGAATACAATAGCGTAAACAGCATAAAACTATATGCCTGTACCCAATCTACATGTTGAACAATGGCTTGGGTTAAATGCGAATCGTTTAAACCATAAATCACCGCCAATGCCCCCACCACAATTTCTTTTGCCACAAATCCAAACATCAACGCAATTACCAATTGTGCTTCGATGCCAATCGGTTCAAAAATCGGGGCGAGAAAATTCCCCAAACGTCCTGCTAAAGTTTCCGCACTGGCGGGGTCTGCGGCGGGGGGAAAATGGGTTAAAACCCAGACTAAAATCACCCCAATCACGATAAAATTGCTGGCACGTCCGACAAAATGCTGTAATTCCAACCAACTACGCAAAAACATGTGGCGTAAGGTTGGCAAACGATACGGCGGGATTTCTAAAATAAACGGCTCGCTGTTGGCAAACCTACCCTTGAATAAATACGCCGTTCCAAATGCCGCTGCAAAACTTGCGATATACAAACTCAACAACACCAAGGGTGCTTGATCGGCGGTGAATAAAATTGCAATGAAAAATAAAAAGACTTGTAAGCGAGCGGAGCAGAGTGCAAAAGGAATCACCAACATACTCAACAGACGCAGGCGGCGCGATTGCATCACCCGTGTTCCCATCAAAGCGGGCACATTGCAGCCAAAGCCCATGAGAATCATCACAAAGCTGCGTCCGTCTAATCCCATTTTGGACATTAATACGTCCATCAAAAACGCGGCGCGGGATAAATAGCCCGAATCTTCTACCACCGTCATGAACAGGAAAAACAGCAAAATCATCGGGATAAAGGTCGCAACTGTGCCCACCCCATCATAAATCCCATCGAGCAACAAGCCTTGTAAAGGTTTGGGCAAGTCCATTAAAAGCGGGGCAAGATAAGTTTCTTTAAATGCGGTGAGTATCCATTCCATGCCATCTTGCAGCGGCGTGCCCAGTAAAAAAATTCCCTGAAACAACAAATACATGATCAAGAAAAATAAGGGAAGTCCTAGCCAACGATTCAAAAAAATTCGATCCAGTTTATGGGTCAGGGTGGGCGAGAGTTGTAGCGGCACTTCAACCGATTGTTTAATCAGGGCATCGACTTGGGGAGCAAGTTCTTCATGGCTTAAGAAATGCGGCAAACCTTGTACTGTACTTGGGGTGGAGTCGGCTAATAATTTTTGAATTTCTTGGTGAAAAGCAGGATAGCCCTGTCCATATTTGGCACTGATGGACACCATCGACATGCCCAGACTTTTGGACAAGCGTTCAATATCGACTTTGACCCCAAATTGCTGGGCTTCGTCTGCCATATTGAGCACGACTAAAGTCGGTAATTGTAACTGGCGTAATTGCAGCAATAAGCCCAATTGGCGTTCAATCTGGGTGGTGTTGACCACAACGATTAATAAATCCAAGGGCATGGTTTCTAAAAAACGTTCAACCACTTTTTCGTCTTCGGAAAGCCCCGGTAAATCATAAATCCCTGGCAAATCAATAAATTCAACCATAGAAGAGCCGATCAGCAATTTCGCTGTCATCAATTCCACGGTCATTCCTGGCCAATTGCCGACGCGGGCACTTGCGCCCGTGATACGGTTGAAAAAGGTTGATTTGCCAGTATTGGGCATTCCTAAGAGCGCGACACGTTTCATGAAGTGATAGTAACCTTAATATTTTGAGCTTCTGTACGACGCAGCATGATTTCTGTCATGCCGATGCGGACATGCAAAGGTCCGTGTGAAAATATGCTGCGTAACATTTCTATGGGTTTACCAATCCGCACGCCTGTTGCCAGTAGACGACGATATAAACCTTCTTCTATATCTAAATTCGTAACGATACCAATTTGACCGGGCTTTAATTGTGCAAGACTGGTGCTGCTCATGAATAACTCCTAAATAAGAATTTAGTTGAGAGTGAGACTCATCTACAGTCTTAAGCGTACCATTGCATCTTAATAAAATCTATAGTTTATCCGTTAAATGGGGCAAAAATATTGGAGGGATTAGTTTAAGATTATTTTCTTAATAAATCAGTTGGTTATTTTGTAACTCCTCTATTTAAATAGAGTAAGTAACTTCAAATGTTTTTACACAAGTTGTTCGGTAAATATTTGGAGAATCCGCTATCGTTTGTTTGTACACTGCATGCAAAGCTTGTTCTAAACTGACAAGATAAGGCGCAAGTGCTTAAGTATTTTCATGATTAAATAGAATTGACTATGTCCCCAACCCCTTCCATAAGGGCAGGGACACGTATTTAAACTATAAATGTACCGCAACCCGCGTCAACGGATCAATGAGCAAAATCGTTAATAATTGCAAGGTAATCAGTACAATCATCGGAGAAAAATCGATGCCTTGATAATAATGTGGCAAACGCCGTGCAGGACGCAGTAAAGGTTCATTTAAACGATTCAACACAGGAATCAAAGGATTATAGCCATGCTGAGGGGTGATGAAACTAAACACTGCGGACAAAATCAAAGTGACTGTCACCGTGTAAATTAACAAGGTGGTCAATTCCAGCACTGCCAATAATAACAAACCCACCACACTTAAACCTTTGCCATACAACCAAAAAGTCAGTGACAACCGCAACACCTGCAACAAATACATCAATACAATCGCCGCAAAATCCACGTTTTTACGCATCGGCAACCAGCGATAAGCTGAGCGTACCACGGGGTCTGTCACTTGCCAAATAAACGCCGCACTGACTTCACGGAAACCTGTGCGCGTCCAGTATAATAAAATTCTCAACATTAATAGTAAGATATAAGAGCCAAACGCCACATTAATTAAAAATACCAACGCGTTGACCAAAGGCGAGGCACTCATTTATTCCCTAGCTCCTCTGCCATATTTACCGCACGTTGCTGAGCCGCTTGTAAGGCGCGATCAAATAATTCTTGTAAACCGCCTTGTTGCAAAGTTTGCACAGCTTGCTCAGTCGTGCCGCCTTTGGAAGTCACTTGAGCGCGTAAGCTTGCTGCATCATGCTGACTTTCCAAGGCCATTTTTGCCGCCCCGAAGCCCGTTTGTAAGGTCAGTAAACGCGCTGTTTCCGCAGGTAAGCCCAAATTAATTCCTGCTTTTTCCATCACTTCCATTAATAAGAAGAAGTATGCAGGGCCGCTACCCGACAAGGCCGTCACCGCATCCATTTGCGCTTCTTCTTCCAGCCAAATGGTTAAACCGACCGCGCGTAAAATACTTTCTGCTAATTGTTTTTGTGGTGTAGAAACCTGTTTCACCGCAAATAAGGCAGAAGCCCCACTGCGCACTAAAGCAGGTGTATTCGGCATTACCCGCACAATAGCCGCTTGTTCATTACCCAGCCAGCGTGCAATATCTTGCGTGCGAATCCCTGCGGCAATGGAAATGAACAAGGGTAAATGCTTATTCGGTAAGGCGGTTGCCAAGGTTTTCACCACTTCGGATAAAATTTGGGGTTTCACCGCCAACACCACCACATTTGCGCCATCAATTGCTGCAATATTATCGACATAGCTTTGAATGGGGAAATCAGCCGCCAAGGCATTGGGA
>JBDLSS010000183.1:0-16572 GCA_039799345.1 Pseudomonadota bacterium | reverse complement strand
AGAAAATGGACGGATCGCCTTAGAAAAAATGCTCACCTGTCAACCTGATTTAATTTTATTAGATTTGATGATGCCTGAAATCGATGGTTTTCAATTCGTGGCGCGGCTGCGTGAGCACACGGAATGGCGCAAGATTCCCGTGGTAGTGCTGACGGCCAAAGATGTCACCAATGAAGATCGAATTCGACTACATCATTTGGTTCAAAATGTTTTCCAAAAAGGCGCGTATGATCGTGAACGTCTCTTGACTGAAATTCATGAGCTGATTTCATTGAATCGTGCCAATAATAGCGGCTGTGGTTTGGGAATTTAAAATCAGAAAGTGTACAGGTACGAATGAAGACAATCGCACCTAATTTTATTAATTCCCTGCATTCCGAATCATTAAACCTTGCACATAACGTTGCACTGCCACACTGAACAAATTCCACAAGCTTTGAGGCGGCGAACTTAAAACCACCTGCGCCGTTTCCCCCGCCCGCACTTTTTCTAAAATGGCGTTATCCAACACATTCACCACGCCCACAAAACGCGGTTCTAAATATTCATAACGGCTAGGCTGTTCCGCTTGATTGAGTTCGCCCGTTGTTCCAGATTCATCTTGTTGGGGTTTAGCTTTCACAGGAATATCACCGCCCGCCGTGGCAGTTAAAGCAGGGTGAATAATTTCTTGCGACGCGCTGGGATTGATTTTCACCAACTGCGCCGCCAAAGCTTGTAAGGGCGCAGCACTGCGGAATAACTGCACTTCAGCCCCGACCCGCGCCCGAAATGCTTCAATATCTTGCTGCGGAATTGAAAGCTTGATTTCCAATTGATGCGGGTCTGCAATGGTTAATAATTCCGTGCCGCGCTTCAAATACGCATCAGGCAATTCACGCAATCGTTCCGCAATCACATAACCCGCCACAGGCGCGACTAAAATCAAACCCTGCACCTGCTTTGCTTTTTCACGGAACTTATTTTCTAATTCATTCAGCTTTTCTAATTCTTCCTGATATTTTCCAAAGGCTTGCTCTTTAAAATACTTTTGGCGTTTGGCTTCATGAATTTTTACTTGAATTTCAATATCCCGTGCTTCTGCCTGCAATTCGGTGTTTTCTAACTCAATTAACAGCTGTCCCGCCTGCACATAATCGCCCGCTTGCACCGCCACTTTTTTCACAAAGCCCGCGCTTTCATTATGAATAATTGCAGCCTGCGCATAATCAAACACCGCAGGCACACGAATTTCTTGCGCCCAAAACACTTGGGAAAATAATAAAGTTAAACCCAGCACAAGCCCGCCCAACACCAAGCTTAAATGGCGCAACACTTGCCCACGCTGCGGGTCTTTGGACAAGCCGCTAAAAAATCGCGCCAAGGGCACAATAAACCAACTAATACAGGCAATTGCCGCCAGAATTACCCCTGCACCCGCCCATAAATACATCGCCGCAATACTAATTCCGAGCACAATCAGCCATCGCCACACCCAAGCAGCCAAACCGTAAACTTTAATAATCAGTAAATTCAGAGGGGTAGCCATCAGCGGCGTTTCCGTCCTGCCTTGCAAATAACGACGATTCAAATAGCGAATATAACGTTGTCCCGCGCCGTACAAATTGGGAATATTCAGCAAGTCGATGAGAATATAATACCCGTCAAAACGCATGAGAGGATTAGCGTTAAATAATAAAGTGGCGACGCTGGCGAGCAAAATCACGTTATAACTCAAGTAGTTTGCAATGCCTGTGTCGGTATAAGTCCACACCCACGCCGCTATCCCTGCTAGAAATAATTCGATAAACATCCCTGCCACAGAGACATGAATGCGTTGCCATTTTGAAGTGAATTTCCAGCTTGCAGTGGCGTTGACGTAACCGCCAATCGGGGCAAATAAAATGAAAAATAAGCCCGCCTGATGCACGTAACCGCCGTAATATTTGCACACCAAACCGTGTGAAATTTCGTGCACGGTTTTGATAAGCACCCACGCAATGAATAACCAAAACGCATTATGCAGCGCGAAAATTTGGCTGCTGGCACTGATAACCCGTTCATGTTGCGAGATTAATTGATATAAACCACTGCCACAGACCGCAAACCACAGCAACCAAAAATACGGCGTATACAGCCAGCGAAAATAAGGCAGTAATTTTCCTAATAAGGCATCGGGGCTGCCTAAGGGTAATTTTAAAAACAATAAGTTACTGTGTTGCGCCAGCTTTTGCGAAAGCCCTGTTTTTGGATGCAATAATTGCCAGCCTTTTTCACTTTCCACATACGCCAATTGTGAAAAAATCAACCATTGCTGAATTTGCATCGCTTGCTCTAGGCTTAATTGCTCCGCGTCGGGATAAGTAAGTGCTTGTTCTAAGCTGGTTTCGCCGTTTAAACGATGCAACAGCGCGTATTCTGCTTCGCCAATTTGATAATAATGTTCGTTGACAGGATCGACCAGCAAATAACAGGGGCGATTGCCATAGCTTTGATAAGTAAATTGTAAGTCGTCGCGCAGTTTGAGCAGCGGCACTTTGGGGACAGGTTTTTCTTCAGCCATTTATAGCCACCGCCAAAGCTGTTCCCAGACTTTATGCAGCAACACCCAGCCCAAAGCCGCATGATCTGCATGAATTTTGGCTTGTCCTTTCATACCGGGGCGCAATTTGCCGTCAGCATTTTCCAGTTGCGCCTCGCCCGTGAACACATATTGCGTATCACGTTGCACCGCGCGCGGGTGAATGCTGCGGAGATTCACTTCCCATTGCTGCTGCGGATAGGCATCTAAACTCAAAGTCATTGCCATCTCGGGGCGCACATAACTAATATCATCCATCGCGATGGCAACCTCAACCACCATGCTTTGCAGCGGCGCAATTTCAAATAAACTTTGTCCTTTGTTCACAGGACTGCCCGCGACGCGCTTTAAATCGCCTTTAATCACAATGCCTTGCAAGGGGCTTTTAATATCTAAATGTTGAGATTTATATTCTAATAAAGCGAGTTGCACATCTAAACGATCCATTTCGAGCTGGGCAATTTGTGCGGCGGCGGTGTCACGGCTTGCACTGCTGACATCTTTTTGCTTTTGCGCCCGCCCGCGATCCGCTTTCACTCCCGTAACTGTCCATTCAATTTCGCGCTCGTCCAAACGCGCCAAAATATCGCCTTCTTTGACAATGTCGCCCGCTTCATGCAGGGTATTTTTTAAAATCCCTTCAAACGGCGCGGTGACAAAACGGCGTACTTGCGGCTCTATCGTGGTTTTGACGGTGATATTGTGCGGCACAGGAATAAAACCCAGTGCGATTAAACTCAGTGGAATTAATAAAATTAAACCGCGCTGAAGTTTGCCGTGGCTGCTCCAAAGATTATGGCTAAGGCGTTGTAACAAACTGGGTTGGGCGCGTCGAATCACCGCAAAACTCAAGCCCAAACTCGGCAAAATCTGCGGCAACCACGTCGGCAAAGGGCTGCTCATCGGCTCAGTCCAAATTAAAATTAATACCTGCCCGACTTGTTCTTGATACATCAAGGGAATGCTAAATGCTTGAGACGCATTCAATAATTGGCAAACCCGCTGAATTTCGGGCGCGGTATGATCCAAAACTTTGCCAGAAACGCGGGTGACATCCATCAAATTTTCTAAAGCGCGAATACTTTCGGCATGATGTTGCACGGTTTTCATTTCTGAAACCGCTTGCATCCGACAATGTAGCCCGCGCACTTCGCCAATAAACACGCGCTGACAATTTAAAGCACGTTGTAAACTATTAATTAATAAACTATAAGCTTTGGGCAAATCAGGTGCGGCAAGTAAACCTGTCAACAAACTTAAGGCAACTTGGGGCGGCGGCGCAGGCGTGATGGGCAGCAAGGCATAATTTGCGAACAATTGCAGAATCGTGGCGAAGGTTTCAATCGCTTGCCCGCCCAACAATAAAATCATCGCAATGCCTGCTTGTTCGGGCATTTGTACCAACGGCGTGGCGATAACCCAGACTTGATGCGCTTCATCGAGCAATTCAAGTTGTAGGCGATCTTGTTCACAGGCTTTCGCCACGCATTGGGTGAGCACGCTTGTTAAATCAGGATGCCACTTTAAAGCTTGCGTCGAAAGCACGCGCTCCCCTAATTGCCACGCGCCTTCCTGCTGTTGAACGTAAGCTGCGCCCGCGCTGTTGGTCACGGCAATTAATAATTGTAAAAGCTGTAATAACCATTGGTCGCGCGGCAATTGGCGTGCGCTGAGCAGTTGTTGCAAATGCTGGTGCAACACTGCCAGATTAATTTGAGGAATATTAACGGCGGTATTAGACATTGCCAAATCGCAATCAGGGTTTTAAAGGCGGAAGTTTTGCCGCAGCTGTGTTGCTGGCTTGCTTAGTAGCAGAAAGTGCTTGATTTAAAAGATTTAATAAACGACGTGCCCCATCGGTCGACAAGGCAACACGGGAATGAATCGGCAAATGGGTTTCCCCAGTTTGTGGATCGGGCAGGCTGCCTGAGGAAAAATTAATAATAATTTCTTCTTCTGAAGCATTGAGTACGAATTGTGAAGCATACAGGGCTTGAGTTTGTTCGTAACGAACTCGTACTTGCTGATCAGCAGGTTTAGTGGACATGAATTTTAAACTTCCTAGTAGTGAGCATCTTTCAAGGCTAATATTTTGATAGTATTATTTTTTAGCGCAAAGAGATAAATGAGATGCTTTGAGGAGATGCAATTCTCACACCTGATTGAAGTGCCACTTTTGAATGAGCTGATGAATCACTCAATTATTTATAACGTGTGTTCATTTCAGAATGACTGAATGCCCGCAGTTTGTTTAAATCATGTAGCAAGATGGTACGCCCTTGTACCGAAATTAATCCTTCGGTGGTCAAGGTATTCAAAATACGAGAAAGGGTTTCAGGTTTGATGGAAAGCCGTGAAGCAATCACATGTTTGGGAATTTGAAAGCTGATTTCGCCTTGATTGGGCGCGTCTTCTGGCAATTGATAAAGCAGATAATTGACTAAACGATAGGTTGCATTTTGTAACGTGAGATTATCAATTTCATTAATCCACATGCGTAGTCGTTTACTCATTTCAAACATCAGGAAAAAGCAGGTTTCCATTGATTCTTTCAGCAAGCTTACAAAAGTTTTGCTGTCGAATGAAAGTAATTCCGTGTTTCCAATTGCTTGCGCACTGACAGGATAGAGCGCGTTCGGCATGAACATCATCGCTTCTGCAAAAGTTTCATTGGGTTTGATGATTTCAAAAACTTTCTCGATGCCTTCGGGGGAAAGTCGTGACAATTTAATATGCCCATTGAGTACCAGAAAAAAGCGTTCTGCGGCTTGCCCATGTTCAAATAAATATTCGCCTTCGTCGAGATGAAGACGGTGCATATTGCATTTAATACGGGCTAATTGGGTTTCACTGAGACGGGCAAATAAATAGATTGAACGTAACATCTGATCATTATTTGCCTGAATGGGTATCATTGTCGACTTATGAGTCACTGTGCCTCCTTGATAACTCGGTATTTAACCTGAGTTCGGGATAAGAAAACTGTTTACGCTATAACGAGTTTATTGTCAGAATCAGGATTTACAGGATTATCCAATATTTCTTATCTTGAACTCAGGTTATTTAAGTATTTGAATGATTATAGCGAAGCTGTGTTAAGGTTGTAATGAGTACATAATGAATAACTGAGTTTTTTCTAAGAAAATTGTGAAGCAGTGCGAATCACTACGCTCCTGAATCCCTCAAAACAAAGCCTTGTCGGCTGGGTTGCTAACAGCAGTTCAACAATCCCTAATACCACATTTTATTGGGTTTACTTGTACCGATCCAAGCTACGAATTGCTAGATAACTGTAATGTATGCTCAAGCAAAGCTTGACTAACAGGCATTCCCACACGGAGTTTGCAACAAGAAAGCGACTAAAGATAAAAATTAAAGCAGTTTTAAGTCCTGTTTAGGGGATTTATAAGCTAATTTTAGGGGTTAAAAACACTTTTTTTACTCATATCGTAATTAAATAACAATGTTTTAGGACTTGAACTGTATAATTGTTGCCTTATTTTATAAACAGCATTTCAAGGATAAATCACTTGAGGAATAAATCACAAAACCCTCTTGAAGCCTATCCCCACTGTCCCCATTACTTGCGATGATTTTAAGCTAAGCATCTTATCGCACAGGGATTAAAGACAATTTTTACATGGTAAATTTGACTGGAGCATCATGAGTACAGAGAACACTACCTCCCCTACAGATAACAATGAAAAAACTGTAGTCACCCCAGAAAATGTAACGAATGCTGAAGTTATTGATGAAGATGAAACCGCTTCCATTGTAGAAGCCACTGAAGACGCTATCAGCAATGCCGAATTGACCATCGCAACTTTAACTCAACAGTTGCAAGCGGCAGAACATCAAGCAGAAAGTTATAAAGATAACTTATTACGGGTACGCGCCGAAACCGAAAATGCCCGTAAACGCATGGAACGTGATTTAGACAACGCCCGCAAATTTGCTTTAGAAAAAATCGCCACCGAATTATTAAGTGTCAATGACAGCTTAGAACTCGGCGTAGAAGCCGCAGCCAAGGAAAATGCGAGTCTCGAAAGTGTGCAAGAAGGGATGAGTTTAACCCTGAAGCAATTACAGAATATTTTAGAAAAATTTGGAATTTTGGAAATTAACCCTGTAAATCAAAAATTTGACCCGCAATTTCACGAAGCGATGGCAATGCAGGCAGTTCCCAATGTTGAAAGCGGCATCGTGTTATTCGTTGCCCAAAAAGGCTACCAACTTAACGAGCGTTTACTGCGTCCTGCTCGGGTCATTGTTGCTAAAGCCCTTGAAAGCTAAAATTCAGCCCATATTATCTATTACAATCAACTAGAAACGAACACTTAAAACTGGAGGTTATCTCTTATGGGAAAGATTATTGGTATTGACTTAGGCACGACAAATTCCTGCGTTTCCGTGATGGAAGGCAAAACGCCTCGTGTGATTGAAAACGCCGAAGGCGCACGCACTACGCCCTCAATCGTTGCCTTTGCAAACGATGGTGAAGTCTTGGTCGGACAATCCGCGAAACGTCAGGCTGTCACCAATCCAAGTAATACCTTGTTTGCAATTAAACGCTTAATCGGACGTAAATTCACCGATAACGTGGTACAACGCGACATTAACATGGTTCCTTACAAAATCGCGAGCGCGGACAATGGCGACGCTTGGGTCGAAGTGTCAGGCAAGAAAATGGCACCGCCTGAAATTTCCGCACGGGTTTTGATGAAAATGAAAAAAACCGCCGAAGATTACTTAGGCGAAACCGTGACCGAAGCGGTGATTACCGTACCTGCCTATTTTAACGACTCGCAACGTCAAGCCACCAAAGACGCAGGACGAATTGCAGGCTTAGATGTTAAACGTATTATTAACGAACCCACCGCAGCTGCCCTTGCTTATGGCATGGACAAGCAACCTGGCGACTCTAAAATTGTGGTGTATGACTTAGGCGGTGGCACGTTTGACGTGTCCATCATCGAAATTGCCGATGTCGATGGCGAACATCAGTTTGAAGTTTTATCAACCAACGGCGACACCTTCTTAGGTGGCGAAGATTTCGATATGAAAATCATCGATTTCTTGGTGGAAGAATTCAAGAGCGAAAGCGGCATCAACCTGAAAAATGATCCTTTGGCGCTGCAACGTTTGAAAGAAGCCGCTGAAAAAGCCAAGATTGAATTATCTTCCAGCCAACAAACCGATGTGAACTTGCCTTACATCACCGCCGACGCTTCAGGCCCTAAGCATTTAAATATCAAGCTGTCACGCGCAAAGTTGGAATCCTTGGTTGAAGATTTGATTCAACGCACCGTTGGACCTTGCAAAACTGCATTGGCTGATGCAGGCTTGAATTCTAGCCAAATTAACGAAGTGATTTTGGTTGGCGGTCAAAGCCGTATGCCCAAAGTCCAAGAAATGGTGAAACAATTATTCGGCAAAGAACCCCGCAAAGACGTGAATCCTGATGAAGCCGTGGCTATCGGTGCATCGATTCAAGGCGGCGTGCTCTCTGGCGATGTGAAAGACGTGTTGTTATTAGACGTAACGCCCTTGTCCTTGGGGATTGAAACCATGGGCGGCGTGATGACTAAATTGATTCCTAAGAACACCACTATTCCTACGAAAACTGCACAAGTGTTCTCCACGGCGGATGACAATCAAACCGCAGTGACGGTGCATGTGTTGCAAGGTGAACGTGAACGTGCTTCTGATAATAAGTCTTTAGAACGCTTTGATTTAACGGGTATTCCTCCTGCTCCTCGTGGTACGCCACAAGTTGAAGTGAGCTTTGACATTGACGCAAACGGCATTCTGCACGTTTCTGCTAAAGACAAAGCCACGGGCAAACAACAATCGATTGATATTAAAGCCTCTAGCGGTTTGAGCGATGCGGAAGTGCAACGCATGGTTGAAGATGCGGAAGCCCATGCAGAAGAAGATCGTAAATTCCACGAATTTGTAGAAGTGCGTAACCGTGCTGACAATTTGGTACATGCCAGCCAAAAATCACTCACTGAATTGGGTGACAAGGTTAGTGCGGAAGAAAAAACTGCGATTGAAGCTGCCATTACCGAGCTGAAGCACGCGCTTAGCACAGACAACAAAGACGAAATCGAAGCCAAGAGCCAAGTATTAAGCGAATTGTCTGGCAAGCTGGCTGAAAAGTTATATGCACAACAAGGCGGTGGTGCTGCGCCTGAAGGCTTTACTCAAGCGGCTGAAGCAGCAGCTCAAAAATCCACCAAAGATGCGAAAGATGGCACGGTGGTTGATGCAGAATACGAAGAAGTTAAAGATAACAAGCGTTAATTTTTGATTTGAAATAAATACGCTTGATTAAAAAAGCCCCTGTATTTTTGAAATACGGGGGCTTTTTTTATGAGGATTGGGGAAATGAGGCGTTATATACTCGATTGATTTAAGAATTCGGGTAAGCGCATTGACTTGCACGGTGACAATGAGTGCGGCTCAAACCGTCTCAGCTGTGTTTAAACCCTTTTAGGAGTTACGCAGTTGAATAGATAACTGTTTGATTTTGTTGGAAACATGATTGTGCAGCGCACAATTCCAACTCATTGTAAATAAAAGAATTAGTGTTTCAACTGCGTAACTCCTACCTTTGTGAAAAATAAATAATAAACGTTTGCTCTTAGCATCCAAGACCTGCTAGGTTTTAAAAACCTAGCAGGTCTTTTTTTTGCAACCCACAGCGATTTAGCCATTTTAATTTAGAGTTTTCATGACCATCAACGTGTCATAAAAATACGCTACAATTCCCCAATTTTTCCAGAGATTTTATCTATTCAGATAACTTTGCACTCAAATAGTGGGAATGCTTGCTGCACTTGCACTATATTCGGTAAAATACCTGCACTTAAAAAGTTACCTCACCGTCAGACCTCACAGCACTGTCTTTTGCCTCTGCGTCGAAACACAACTCGTGTCAATTTCTGACTTCATTTTCAAGTTTCTTCTAGATTGCACCAATACACCCTAACGCAGTTTTGCACTAAAGTGGAGCAAGTTTTGAAATATCCAGCCTTGTTAGCATTGGCAGACGGTAGTCTGTTTTACGGCGAATCCATTGGCAGTACAGGACAAAGCGTCGGTGAGGTGGTTTTCAATACCGCCATCACTGGCTATCAAGAAATTTTGACCGATCCCTCGTATTATCGCCAAATCGTAACCCTCACCTATCCTCATATCGGCAATGTAGGCTGTAATCCAGAAGACGAAGAATCCCCCCGTGTCTACGCGGCGGGCTTAGTCATTCGAGATTTGCCCCTGACTGTGAGCAGCTGGCGTTCGCAAGAACCCTTAGATGCTTATTTGAAACGTCATAATGTTGTCGCCATTGCAGGCATCGACACCCGCCGTTTAACCCGTTTATTGCGGGAAAAAGGTGCGCAAAGTGGCTGCTTAGTCGCAGGTGATCATATCGACCCCCAAGCCGCCATTGCCGCCGCCCAAGCCTTTGCAGGTTTAAAAGGCATGGACTTGGCAAAAGAAGTCAGCACCCCCGAATCCTACGCATGGGATAAAGGCGAGTGGCACTTAGAAAATAATATCAGCCCCAAACCCGCGCAATATCACGTTGTCGCTTATGACTTTGGGGTGAAGCAAAATATTCTGCGGATGTTGGTGGAACGCGGCTGCAAAGTCACCGTCGTGCCCGCACAAACCCCCGCACAAACCGTATTAAACTATAAACCTGATGGCATTTTCCTCTCCAACGGCCCCGGTGACCCCGAGCCTTGTGATTATGCGATTACTGCCATTCAACAAATTTTAACCACTAAAATTCCCGTGTTTGGTATTTGCCTCGGACATCAATTGTTAGGGCTTGCCAGCGGTGCTAAAACTGTCAAGATGAAATTTGGGCATCATGGGGCGAATCATCCCGTGCAAGATTTACACAGCCGCCAAGTGATGATTACCAGCCAAAATCACGGCTTTGCCGTTGATGAAGCCACGCTCCCCAGCCATGTCGAAGCCACGCATCGTTCCTTGTTTGATGGATCATTACAAGGCATACGACGCACCGATGTGCCCGCGTTTAGCTTTCAGGGACACCCCGAAGCCAGCCCAGGCCCGCACGATGTGGCAGGACTGTTCGACCAATTCATCGCGCTTATGCACACCGCCCGTGGGTAATGCCCCTTTAGATTCACAGAGATTGACAATATGCCAAAACGTACTGACATAAAAAGCATCCTTATTATTGGCGCAGGTCCCATTGTGATTGGTCAAGCCTGTGAATTCGACTATTCTGGCGCGCAAGCTTGCAAAGCCCTGCGCGAAGAAGGCTATCGCGTCATTCTGGTCAATTCCAATCCTGCCACCATCATGACCGATCCCGATATGGCGGATGCGACCTACATCGAACCGATTCACTGGGAAACCGTAGAACGCATCATTGCCAAAGAACGCCCCGATGCCTTATTGCCCACGATGGGCGGGCAAACCGCGCTCAACTGTGCCTTAGATTTAGTGCGGCATGGCGTACTGGAAAAGTATAAGGTCACCATGATCGGCGCATCGCAAGAAGCGATTGATAAAGCCGAAGATCGCGATAAATTTCGCCAAGCGATGCGTAAAATTGGTTTAGACATGCCACGTTCTTTCATCGCCCACAGCATGGAAGAATCTCTCGCAGCGCAAAAAGAATTAGGCTTTCCTACCGTTATTCGTCCTTCATTCACAATGGGCGGCAGCGGTGGTGGGATTGCGTACAATGAAGAAGAATTCGTGACCATTTGCGAACGCGGTTTAGACCTCTCGCCCACCCGTGAATTGCTGATTGAAGAATCCGCATTGGGTTGGAAAGAATATGAAATGGAAGTGGTGCGCGATTGCAAAGACAACTGCATCATCGTGTGTTCGATTGAAAACTTCGACCCGATGGGCGTGCATACGGGCGATTCAATCACCGTCGCGCCGATTCAAACCCTGACCGATAAAGAATACCAAATCATGCGCAATGCCTCGATTGCGGTATTGCGTGAAATCGGGGTGGACACGGGCGGTTCCAACGTCCAATTTGCGATTAATCCCAAAGACGGGCGCATGATCATTATTGAAATGAATCCGCGCGTGTCCCGTTCTTCTGCTTTGGCTTCTAAAGCCACGGGCTTCCCGATTGCAAAAGTTGCGGCGAAATTGGCAGTCGGCTACACCTTGGATGAATTGGCAAATGAAATCACGGGCGGGGTCACGCCTGCGTCTTTCGAGCCAACCATTGATTACGTGGTCACCAAAGTGCCGCGTTTCACCTTTGAAAAATTCCCCCAAGCTGAGCCTTTACTGACCACACAAATGAAATCGGTTGGTGAAGTGATGGCAATCGGGCGCACTTTCCAAGAGTCTTTACAAAAAGCTTTGCGTGGTTTGGAAACGGGCGTGCATGGTTTGGATGAAATTCTGCCTAAGCATTCTGATAAATCCGCAACGGGCATTCAAAAGAAACTGGAACGTGAATTAAGCATTCCAGGCCCTGAACGCTTGTGGTATGTCGCGGATGCGATGCGTGCGGGCTGGAGCTTGGAAAAAATTCACCAACTTTCTGCGATTGATCCGTGGTTTTTAACCCAATTAGCGGACTTAGTGCGTGAAGAACAACAATTGCAAGCGGAAGGGCTGGACAGTTTAAATGCCCAACGTTTGTACCAATTGAAGCGCAAAGGTTTTGCCGACACCCGTTTAGCCCAATTGTTGAATGTCAAAGAGCAAGTGGTGCGTGATTTACGTCATCAAGCCAAGATTCGCCCCGTGTACAAGCGCGTCGATTCTTGCGCGGCAGAATTTGCAGCCCCGACTGCGTACATGTATTCAACCTATGAGGAAGAATGCGAATCGCAACCCACACAACGTGATAAAATTATTGTGTTAGGCGGCGGCCCCAATCGCATTGGGCAAGGGATTGAATTTGATTATTGTTGCGTGCAAGCGGCTTTAGCCTTGCGTGCGGATGGTTATGAAACCATCATGATCAACTGTAATCCTGAAACCGTTTCTACCGATTATGACACTTCTGACCGTTTATATTTCGAGCCATTGACTCTAGAAGATGTGCTGGAAATTATCGATTTGGAAAAACCCAAGGGCGTAATCGTGCAATACGGCGGTCAAACTCCGTTGAAATTAGCCCGTCCTTTAGAAGCGGCGGGCGCACCGATTATCGGCACGCTGCCTGATTCTATCGACCTTGCGGAAGATCGGGAACGTTTCCAACAATTGATTGAACAATTGGGCTTGCGTCAACCGCCGAATCGCACGGCACGTTCTACCGAAGCGGCGGTGATTGCAGCGGAAGAAATCGGCTATCCTTTGGTGGTTCGTCCTTCTTATGTGCTCGGTGGGCGCGCGATGGAAATCGTGTACAACGCCGATGACTTACGCAATTACATGAAAAATGCAGTGGCGGTGTCGAATGATTCGCCTGTGCTTTTGGATCGTTTCTTAGATGACGCAATTGAAGTCGATGTGGACGCAATTTGTGACGGTCAGCAAGTGTTGATCGGCGGGATTATGGAACACATCGAACAAGCTGGGATTCACTCAGGGGATTCAGCTTGCTCCTTACCGCCTTATAATTTATCAGCCTTGTTGCAAGACCAATTGCGTGAACAAATGACGCAAATGTCTAAAGCCTTAAATGTCGTTGGTTTGGTGAATGCGCAATTTGCGATTCAACAAGACACGATTTTTGTGTTAGAAGTGAATCCGCGCGCTTCGCGTACCGTGCCTTTCGTGTCCAAAGCCACAGGTTTGAGTCTGGCGCAAATTGCGGCACGTTGCATGGTCGGGCAAACTTTGGCAAGCCAAGGCGCGACCCAAGAATGCATCCCTAGTTATTACTCGGTGAAAGAAGCGGTATTTCCCTTCGTGAAATTCCCCGGCGTTGATCCTTTACTCAGCCCTGAAATGAAGTCCACAGGCGAAGTCATGGGCATTGGGCGCAGTTTTGGCGAAGCTTTTGGCAAAGCACAACAAGCCGCAGGGATTGATTTACCTGCTTCAGGGCGTGCGTTTATCAGTGTGCGCGAAGCCGATAAAAAGCGCGTGCTCACCATTGCCAAAGGCTTGGTGGGTTTAGGTTTTGAAGTGTTGGCAACCCACGGCACGGCGGCAACTTTACTACAAGCAGGTATTCCTTGCACCGCTGTGAACAAGGTATTGGAAGGCAGCCCGCATATTGTTGATAAGATTAAAAACAATGAAATCAGTTTCATTGTGAACACCACCGAAGGCAAGCAAGCGATTGCGGATTCCTTCACGATTCGGCGCACGGCATTGCAGCATAAAGTGCCTTACACCACCACTCTTGCGGGAGCTTATGCAACGCTGCTGGCATTAAAAGCCTTAGATGCTAAAGAAGTCAACCGCTTACAAGATTTACATAAAGAATTATTAGGGGCAAACTAATGAAAAAGACTCCGATGACGGTAGGCGGGGCGCAAAAACTGCGTGATGAATTGCAGCACCTGAAATCAGTCGAAAGACCACGGATTATCCAAGCGATTGCGGAAGCGCGGGCTTTGGGCGATTTGAAGGAAAATGCAGAATATCATGCGGCACGGGAACAACAAGGATTTGCTGAGGGACGGATTGCAGAGTTAGAAAGCAAGCTTTCCCTGTCAGAAATCATTGATGTGAAAACCTTGAACGCGAATGGACGTGTGGTGTTCGGGGCAACCGTGCAATTGTTGAATCTGGAAACAGAGGAAGAAGTCGCTTACCAGATCGTCGGAGATGATGAAGCAGATTTGAAGATTAATTTAGTCTCTATCAATTCTCCGATTGCGCGTGCCTTAATTGGCAAGCAAGCGGGGGATGAAGTGGTGGTTAAAGCCCCGAGTGGTGATAAAGAGTATGAAATCTTAGAGGTTAAGTATATTTAATCTCTTGATTTTGTAGTTTTTAAATAAAAAAGCCCCTATTGTGAATGCAGTGGGGGCTTTTTTAATGGTTTTTTCTTATCTGGATCAGAATTATATGGTTAAGCTGAGTTCGGGATAAGTGGCGTAGCTTGGGTTGCTTCTGACAACCCATCAAAACGCAACACTCCCCAGTTTCTATAATAAAAAACTGGGGAGTGCTCTTAAACTAACTTAAATCTTAAACGATTTCTGAAAACCAATTAGAGCCAAATAAACCGCCTTCTTTGGCTTTCCAACCATTTTCTAGCATGAACTTCTTCAAACGTCTTTTGATTTCGATTTCAGGCAACTTGTCTTTACAAGCCGTTCTGAAAATCGTAATCGCATTGGCGAACTCTTTCTTATCCACCTTACCATCCATCGCAAAAGTGCGCAGGGCATCAACCGCACGTTCTTCAGCCTCCCGCTCCAACACAATGTTATTCGCCGAGGCAACTTGACGGATAATACCTAAACCCTCATCAATACCCAAACCCATTTCCACCGCTTTTTCTAAAATCTTGCGTTCTTCTTTGCGGTCTAAATACTTGTCTTCGTAAGTTTGTAACTTGATGTATTCAACAAAGCGTTTCACCGCTTCACTGTTTTGACCTGAACCTGAAGAGGCAGGACTGTCGCTAAATAATGACATAATGTATTTCGTTCCTTATGGTAAATAGCCTATGTGCGCTAAAATAAACCTAGCACATCCCAGTTATATTAACAATATTAAATCAACTTATAAGATATAAATCCTCTCACTCAACATTGAAAGCGTTTCATGTCGCTGCAAGAAAAAATAAGCTGATTAATTATGCCCTAACACCTTTTTAAGTGCCTCTAAAAAACGCTGATTTTCCTCAGGTTTTCCAATACTAATCCGTAAATGTTGTGGCATTCCATAATTCGCAATCGGGCGCACAATCACCCCTTCCCGCAATAAACTTTCATACACAGGTGCGGCAATCCGTCCCACGTCTACGGTCACGAAATTACCCACGGAAGGAATATAATCCAAACCCATTGCGGCAAAACCTGCGGTTAATTGCGCCATGCCCGCCCGATTTGACGCCACTGATTGCTGTAAATATTCCTGATCTCGCAATGCTGCCGCCGCAGCCGCCAAGGCAAAAGAATTCACATTAAACGGTTGGCGCACGCGATTTAACACGTTGGTGATGTCAGCAGCAGCGGCGGCATAACCCACCCGCAACGAGGCTAAACCATAAGCTTTAGAAAAAGTGCGCGTCACGACTAAATTAGGAAATTCTACTAATAATTTCAAACCATTAGGAAATGTGGGTTCGTCGACATATTCCGAATAAGCTTCATCCAAAACCACCACCACATTGCTCGGTACTTGGCGCAAAAAGGCGTGCAGGCTGTCGTGGTCTAGCCATGTTCCTGTGGGATTATTCGGATTGGCGATAAAAATCACGCGGGTATTGGCTTGAATTGCACCCAACATCGCGGTTAAATCATGTCCCCAATTTTTAGCGGGGGTAACAATCGCTTGTGCACCAATGGCTTGGGTGACAATGGGGTAAACTGCAAACGCATGTTGTGAAAATAAGACGGAATCTTGATTGCTCACAAAGCCGCGTGCGATTAATTCTAACAAATCGTTTGAGCCATTGCCCAAAGTAATCTTGTTCAAAGCCACGCCAAACTGGTCAAAAATCGCTTGTTTGAGCACAAAACCATTGCCGTCAGGATAACGGGTAATTTCTGCCAACTCGGCTTGAATTGCAGCGATTGCGCGGGGACTTGCGCCCAAAGGATTTTCATTGGAGGCAAGCTTGATTGCGTTTTGAATACCGTATTCGCGTTCTAATTCTGCAAGTGGTTTGCCGGGTTGATAGGGGTGTAAACCTTGTACGCCAGAAGTGGCGAGTTGGGTGAAATCGCAAGACATAGTTTTTTAGAGTTTTGAAGTGAAGGAAAGTGGGCAATTCTGACATTGCGCGGGGTGGAGTTCAAGGGTGAAGAACTGCGCTTAAGGCTTAGCCCCCACCCCCCTAAACATAGGCATCTACACAAATATCATAAGAATTTATCTCCTTATCTCGTTTTTTAAAGAACTCTACCGTTTGCGTT